>NZ_JBFROH010000075.1:0-16361 GCF_041471425.1 Vibrio sp. 10N.261.52.C2
GCTTAAGGTTCTGTCTATGTGAGGTACTTAGCTAATATTTGTATAAATAGCAGGCATTTACACAAAATGTGACGTTCACATTTTGTCATAACTTTAATAATTGTATATATTGCTTGCCTAAAATAATAATTAACCTAAATTAATATAATGACTGTCAGCTCATCTACTCAATCTCGTGAAACGCTTCTCAGCGAAAACGAACAACTTGTCTCTACCACTGATTTAAAAGGCGTGATTACGTACAGTAATGATGCTTTTTGTCGCATAGCGGAATACAGCCAACAAGAATTGCTAGGGCAACACCACAATATCGTAAGGCATAACGATATGCCGAAAGCCGCTTTTGCTGATATGTGGGTTAACCTAAAGCAAGGTAAAGCTTGGCGTGGCATCGTAAAAAACAAAACCAAATCTGGTGGGTTTTACTGGGTCGATGCTTATGTAACTCCAATTTACGACAATGGTAAGGTGAGTGGCTACCAATCTGTTCGTGTTAAGCCAAAGAATGAATGGATACAAGTTGCAGATAAGGCTTACCAAGGCCTCTTGAAGGCTGAAAAGTCGGGTCGCCAATGGTCATTAAAGATCAGTGACAGTGTTCGTTACGCCGTGTTGCTAGGCTCTTTGGCTGCGCCGTTAATTTCAAATCTCATTGAAGTAGGGCAAGTATCACAATGGTTGTTGAGCCTACTTCCTGTTTCAGCATTAGCACTGCTTTTCCGACAAGAGCTGATTGATACTCCACTGCAGTTGAAAAAGCTGCAATCTAAATTCGATAGTGTTAGTCGTCTTGTTTATTCAGGTAATAGTCAATTCTCTATTGCCGATTTTCACTTAAAACTATTGTCTGCAAGAATCCACACCGTATTAGGTCGCATGACAGACTCAGCCAAGCCGTTACAAGATTTGGCTGACAACCTAAATGCGACGTCATTTGAAGTATCAGAAGCCTTAGATCAACAAACAAAAGACATTCTTCAAGTACGAGAGGCGACTGAAGAGGTTGAAGTCACCGCCAATGAGGTCTCTTCTCGCACAGAAGAAGCGCACCAGATTGTTGATGTGACTTTGCAAACCTGTGCTGGCGCTAAAGAAAGCATTAATCAAACTCATCAAAACTTAGAGAGCCTAGCTTCTCAGGCTGAAAAGGCGACTCAAACGACTTACCAACTGAGCGATCAAGCGCAGAGCGTAAGCAAGATAATGGAAGAGATTGGTGGAATCGCCGAACAAACCAACTTGTTGGCCCTGAACGCTGCGATTGAAGCGGCGAGAGCGGGCGAGCAAGGACGAGGCTTTGCCGTTGTTGCCGACGAAGTCCGTGCATTGTCGGGTCGAACCTCAAAGGCTACGGTTCAGATCAAAGAGAGCATCGATACCATGCTAACGACGATTGAAGGGTGGCAAAAAGATATTCTGGCGAACCGTAAGCAAACGGACGCATGTGGTGATGTTGCGAAGGTGAGTGCAGAGCGCTTGTCGGAAGTCGAAAACCTAATGCAATCCATGAATGAACTCATGCAGTCTGTTGAAAGTTCTGCTCATAAGCAACGTGAGCTGTCGAGTGAAGTCAATCTGCATATGCAGTCTATCGCCTCGACCGCAGAACAAAACTTAGTGGCAACGCATTCTGTGAAAGACCACTCCACAGAGCTAAAAGAACAAGTCAATGAGTTCTACCAACTGGCAAAGCGTTTCGAAGAAAAATAGCCGTTAGATTTAATCCGAATGAGAGAAAAGACAAAAAAAGCCCCGTATTTTCATGCGGGGCTTTCTGTATGCATCAACCCATTGAAGGGCGAGACAATGTATTCAAGATTAAGCTAGAAGCTCTTTCGCTGTGTTTACTACGTTTTCAGTAGTGAAACCGAACATCTTGAATAGCTCACCTGCAGGTGCAGACTCGCCGAACGTTGTCATACCGATGATCTTGCCACCGAAACCAACGTACTTGTACCAGAAGTCAGCGATGCCAGCTTCTACAGCGATACGTGCCGTTACGTCAGATGGAAGTACAGACTCACGGTACTGCGCGTCTTGTTTGTCGAACGCATCAGTAGCAGGCATAGAAACTACGCGTACTTTCTTACCTTCAGCCGTTAGCTCAGCAGCAGCGTTAACCGCTAGCTCAACTTCAGAACCCGTTGCGATAAGGATAAGCTCTGGCTTGCCTTCACAATCTTTCAGGATGTAACCACCCTTAGCGATGTTTGCTACTTGCTCAGCGTCACGATCTTGTTGTGCAAGGTTTTGACGAGAGAAGATAAGTGCAGAAGGACCATCTTTACGCTCGATTGCTAGTTTCCAAGCAACAGCAGACTCAACTTGGTCACATGGGCGCCATGTGCTCATGTTTGGAGTTAGACGTAGAGAAGCGATTTGCTCAACTGGTTGGTGAGTTGGACCATCTTCGCCTAAGCCGATAGAGTCATGCGTGTAAACTTGGATGTTCTGAGTTTTCATCAGAGCAGCCATACGCATAGCGTTACGCGCGTATTCCATGAACATTAGGAACGTTGCGCCGTATGGTACGAAACCACCGTGTAGAGCGATACCGTTCATGATAGCCGTCATACCGAATTCACGTACACCGTAATGGATGTAGTTACCAGAGAAGTCGTTCGCTTCAAGAGACTTAGAACCAGACCACATAGTTAGGTTAGAAGGCGCAAGGTCAGCAGAGCCGCCCATGAATTCTGGTAGCATAGCACCGAACGCTTCTAGAGCATTTTGAGATGCTTTACGTGATGCGATGTTTGCTGGGTTAGCTTGAAGATCAGCAATGATTGCGTTTGCTTTCTCTTCCCACTCAGCTGGAAGTTCGCCGTTAGTGCGACGTTTGAATTCTGCTGCTAGCTCAGGGTAAGCCGCTGCGTATGCGTCAAACTTAGCATTCCACGCTGCTTCTTTCGCTGCGCCTGCTTCTTTTGCATTCCACTCAGCTGCAATATCCGCTGGGATTTCGAAAGGACCGTGTTCCCAACCCAGTGCCGCTTTAGTTGCTGTGATTTCATCAGCGCCTAGTGGGGCACCGTGACAGTCGTGCGTACCTGCCTTGTTTGGAGAACCAAAACCGATGATAGTTTTAGTACAGATAAGTGTTGGACGAGGGTCCGCTTTAGCCGCTTCAATTGCTGCATTGATAGCGTCAGAGTCGTGACCATCTACCGCTGGGATTACATGCCAGCCGTAAGCTTCAAAACGCTTAGGTGTATCGTCAGAGAACCAACCTTCAACTTCACCATCGATAGAGATACCATTATCATCCCAGAAAGCAACCAACTTACCAAGACCAAGCGTACCTGCTAGAGAACATGCTTCGTGAGAAATACCTTCCATCAGACAGCCATCACCCATGAATGCATAAGTGTAGTGGTCTACGATGTCGTGGCCTTCTTTGTTGAACTGAGCAGCTAGCGCTTTCTCAGCCATAGCCATACCAACAGCGTTAGTAATGCCTTGACCTAGAGGACCAGTCGTTGTTTCGATGCCTGGTGCGTAGCCGTACTCTGGGTGACCTGGAGTCTTAGAGTGCAGTTGACGGAAGTTCTTAAGATCTTCAATTGAAAGCTCGTAACCTGCTAGGTGCAGCAGAGAGTAAATCAGCATTGAGCCGTGGCCGTTAGACAGGATAAAACGGTCGCGGTCAGCCCACTCTGGGTTTGCTGGGTTGTGGTTTAAGTGAGAACGCCAAAGTACTTCAGCGATGTCAGCCATACCCATAGGTGCGCCTGGGTGACCAGAGTTTGCTTGTTGTACGCCGTCCATGCTTAGAGCACGAATAGCGTTAGCTAGATGTTTGCGATTCATAAGAACTTCCGAATAAAAATTAAGAAAAACAAAATTGATAAAAGTAGGGGAACTGAACGTTCCCCTATTTGAATTTGGTAAGAGTGATTACAGCTTAGCTGCGATCATGTCTTCTAGTTTGCCTTGGTCAACGGCGAAGTTGCGGATGCCTTCAGCCAGTTTCTCAACAGCCATTGCATCTTGGTTGTGGTCCCATAGGAACTCAGCGTGAGTCATCGCTGCTGGACGCTCTTTAGTACCGTTAGAGTCGATAAGCTTCTCTACTACTTCGCCTTCTGCTGCTTCTAGGTCTGCTAGAAGTTGAGGTGCGATAGTTAGACGGTCACAACCAGCAAGTTCAAGGATCTCGCCGATGTTACGGAAGCTTGCGCCCATAACAACAGTCTTGTAACCGTGGTCTTTGTAGTAGTTGTAGATATCTGAAACAGAGATTACACCTGGATCTTCTGAAGCTTCGAAATCACGACCTTCTTTCGCTTTGTACCAGTCCATGATGCGACCTACGAAAGGAGAGATTAGGAATACGCCAGCTTCAGCACAAGCACGAGCTTGAGCGAAAGAGAATAGAAGCGTTAGGTTACAGTTGATGCCTTCTTTCTCTAGGATTTCAGCAGCACGGATGCCTTCCCAAGTAGAAGCCAGTTTGATAAGGATGCGGTCGTTAGTGATGCCAGCGTCGTTGTACATTTTGATAAGTTGACGAGCTTTAGCAACGCTGCCTTCCATGTCGTAAGAAAGACGAGCATCTACTTCAGTAGAGATGCGGCCAGGTACAACGTTAAGGATTTCTTTACCGATGTTCACGTTAAGCATGTCACAAGTGTCTTGAACTTGTTGTGCTTTGTCGCCACTTTGCGCTTTAGCGTATTCGATAGAAGCATCGATTAGAGGTGCGTACTCAGCAATTTGAGCGGCTTTAAGAATTAGAGATGGGTTAGTTGTTGCATCTTCAGGAGTGTACTTGCTGATAGCTTCGATATCGCCAGTGTCAGCTACAACAGTTGTTAGTTTACGAAGTTGCTCTAATTTATTGCTCATTTTGATCATCCTATGTATCGCAGAACACCCCTTTAATGGGAGAGGTGTGGGCATTTGCAAGCGAACTAATGAAGTTCCTCATGGTTGTACCAGTGAGTCAAACTTACATTAATTTAAATTTTTCTCCGAACGAACATTTGCACAGAACATTTGATCGCTCGATGAGTAAATGATGTAGTCATATTTATCCGATCTAGCCCCAAAGTCAACGGTAAATAGTGCTGTATGGTGACTTCAGTCAAATATATTTCGCTCTAGTAATCATGGGGTATACAAGCAAACGTTTAACGAGCAAAGTGAGGTGAATTAATCAACAACAAAACCATGGTTATGACTATGAGCAAATGTACCTTGCTGTTACATATGTTTGGGGTGTAAACTTGTGTATCACTTGCTTAAGCATCGAACATTTGTTCTTCAAGCAGGTAAAATAATTGTTAAATATTGGTTGAGTGGTATATGAGTAAGAATATCCAAGATGTTTCCGAAGAAAACACTGATCTCCTCACTGAAGTAGCGGTTGCTTATTATCAAGATGGTGCCACGCAAGAAGAGATATCTAAAAAGTACTCTATCTCCCGTGCAAAGGTTGGTCGAATGCTCAAGCAAGCCCGAGATGAGGGCATTGTTGAGATCACCGTGAAATACCACCCTGTCTTTAGTGCGAAGATCGAGCAACGTTTGATCGAACGATTTGGTGTAAAGCGTGCGCTTGTGGCACTAGACCAACCGAATGAAGAGAAGCAACGACTCCAAGTAGCCGGTTTAGTGTCTAACTATCTTACCAGTACACTGAAAAACGGTATGGTGGTGACAGTAGGGCAAGGGCGAAACGTATCGTCTGTTGCTCACCACACTGGCGTCATTACGCCACGAGACTGTAAATTCGTGTGTGGTATCGGCGGTATTCACCCAAGAGGCGGTATGTTTAATGCCGACCATATATGCAGGCAGCTAGCCAAAAAGTACGGTGGATCTTCTGAAACCTTATACGCGCCGGCTTATGCCGAGAATAAAGCGCAAAAAACCGCATTTATGGAAAACAGCACCGTTAAGCAGACACTCGATCTCGCTCGAAAAGCCGATGTTGCATTAGTCGGTATCGGTGATATGAGTGAAAACAGCTATATGGTCGACTTAGGTTGGTTTACCGCAGGTGAGGTCGTTCAATCTCGTTTATTGCAAGGAGTCGTCGGTGACTTTGCGGGTTATGACTTTTTCGATGTTCACGGTAAAACAGCAAACACAGTAATGAGTGACCGTGTGATTGGTTTGGCCTTGGAAGAATTCCGCCCAATTGCAGAAGTCATTGCCATTGCAGCCGAGAACAGTAAACCACTCGCTTTGTTAGGTGCACTAAGAACCGGCGTGGTAGACGTGATCGCAACCAGCGTAAGTAATGCTTTAACGGTACTTAATTTGGACGAACAACTTAGCGTGAATAAACCATACGGCAGTGAATAGTAAGATATTTATGCTTCGTTGAATTCACTATTTGAGTAATCATGGAAATTCCCCCTAATGAAACCAGTGCAATAAGGGGGATAACTATTAGACATGACTCGAATAGTGAATTTGTTCAGCGGTTGAAAGAATTATCACTCTTTAATGTTAAGCCACATTAAAGGAGATAATTATGAAACTGTCATTTATCACACACGCTATTTCTAGCAACAGTGACCAATCAAGTTCTATCTTTAAATCTATTTCTATCTTTGGGCTTAGCTCAATAGCCACGGCTTGTATGCTCACACCTACAGTACATGCCGATGATAAAGTCGTCGCAGGGTATTTTGCGGATTGGCAATATCTGAATAAAGACAACCCTTATACCGTTGACGACATACCTGCAGACAAGCTCTCACATATTATTTACGCCTTCTTGAGCATGTGTGGTCCTCATAGCGGTACTGGTGAGCCTGTCCAAAAACAAATTCAGCAGCAATGTGCAGACAAACAACCATATACCGCGATTATTGTGGATAAAGAAGCTGCGTTAGAAGTCGATTTCGGAGACGTGGGTGTTGATGTCGCCTATAAAGGTCACTTTGCCCAGTTAGCTCAATTGAAGAGCGAAAATAAAAATATCAAAATATTGCCCTCATTTGGTGGGTGGACAATGTCTGAACCTTTCCATGCGATGGCGAAAGATCCTAAAGCCATTGCGCACTTTTCAAGAACTGCTGTTGAGTTGATCCAAAAATACGACTTCTTTGATGGTATTGATCTTGATTGGGAATACCCAGGAGGCGGCGGCTTAACCACTTCGCCTTGGAACCCAGAGACTAAACTAACGGATGAGCAAAAAGCGCTAGAGCGTGAAGCATTTACACTTTTAGTAAAAACAATCAGAAGTGATTTGGACGCTCTATCAAAGACGACTCAAAGAGATTACGAGCTTTCAACGGCTGTCGGTGTTGGCGCTAAGGCTGCCCAAATTGATTGGAACGCAGCCAGCCCATATTTGACGAATATGTTTGCGATGACGTATGACTTCCTCGGAGGCTGGGGAACTCAAACAGGTCACACAACAAACTTACATGCGACAGAGCGCAGTTGGTGGGGAATGGGAGCTGATGTCTTCATTAATCAGATGATAGAGCAAGGTATTCCTAGCGAGAAACTCGTGATCGGGGCAGCTTTTTATGGTCGAGGCTGGCAAGGGACAAAAGACTTTGCTGGAGAGCTGCCTAAAGGTGACCTAGTTTCTGAACGAGGAGCGCAGTTTGGTACCGGTGAAAACGGTTACTTTATGTTCTGGGACCTTATGAATAACTACAGCAGCAAACAAGGTTATGAGTATAAGTACGATGAACAAGCTCAAGCACCTTATTTGTGGAACCCAGATAAAAAAGTATTCATATCTTTTGAAGATCAGCGTTCTATTAAAGCAAAGGCAGAATGGGCGAAGAAATCAGACCTAGGCGGCATTTTTACTTGGGAATTATCAGGAGATCCTTCCGGGCAGTTGATCGATGTTATGCATAGTGAAATGAATAAAAAGTGAAATGAATAAATAACCGAACAGAAAATATCTAGAAAATAAGGTAGGTGTTTATCTGCCTACCTTATTTAGCTCGTCTATTTAACTCACGTTCTTAAACAGAACATTCCGCGTGCTCGGTCACTTGCTTGTTTAGGTGAGTAGCCAGCTCATCGTAAGGAATAGGGCGAGAGAAGTAATAGCCTTGCATTAAATCACATCCACATGCCTTTAGAATCGCGAAGTGCTCGTTGGATTCTACGCCCTCTGCCAACACCACCATGCCGAAGTTCTTACCGATTGCGATGATGTTTTGCACCATGGTGAGTGACTGTTGATCGACAGCAATGTTCTCAATAAAGCTCTTATCGATTTTAAGCTCATCGATAGGCAGTGCTTTCAACATGCTGAGTGATGAATAGCCTGTACCGAAATCATCTAAAGAGATCTTTATATTCTTCTCTTTGAGGGCTTCAAAAGTCGGTTTCACCAAAGTCACATCTTCAATGAACAAGCTCTCCGTAATTTCTAGCGTTAAACAGCTAGGAGAGAGTTGATACTTTTCTAGTGTCGCGAACAGGTGCTCAGAGAAGGATTGATGAGAAAACTGACGCACTGATATGTTGATCGACAGCCCTATCTTTTGTTCCGTTGTTCGGTGCAAGTGGGCGATCTGCATAATGCTGGACTCAATAATAAAAGTCCCCAGTTTTTGCATTAAACCCGTGTTCTCTGCTATCGGTATAAAGACATCTGGCGGAACAAAACCCAATTCCTCATCAATCCAGCGCACGAGTGCTTCTACACCATGAATACTTTCATTTGCACGAACCAGCGGTTGGAAAACCATGAACAGCGTTTGTTTCTCGATAGCGATGCGTAGCCTTTGTTCTACTTTCATTTTGTAGAGATGAGCATCTTGCATTTCCGTTGTGAAAATACTGTACGAGTTTTGCTGCTGTTTCGCTTTGTACATTGAAATATCGGCAGAACGTAACAGGCTATCCAGATCTTTTCCGTGTTCTGGGAAACGCGCTACGCCGATGCTGCAACCTAACAAAAACTGAGCGCTTTCAACTTCATAAGGTTGAGAAAGCACTTCAATAATGCGCTTGGCGAGTCGTTTAATTTCAGCTTCATTCGACAAGGGCGTCAAGAACAAAAACTCATCACTGGATTCACGTACCAATAGGCTGAGGCGAGATCGGAACCTCATCAAACGCAAAGCGATCTGTTTGAGAACCTTATCTCCAAAGTCATGCCCGTGGGTGTCATTGACGCATTTAAAGTTATCGATATCGATAAACAACAGCGAAAACGGCTCTGACTCATCGTCAATCCATTTACCAATGTTTCTACGCATGTACAAACGGTTTGGCAGAGAGGTTAAAGGGTCATGGTTCGCCTGATAAATGAGTTGGCTACGAGTCCGTTGTTCATTCTTGGCAATCGACTTAACCAAAAAGTAGAAACCAAACTGAAGAAAAATAAAGGCAACGAAAAGAATGCTGAACTCTTGTATGAATATACTATCGACGTGAGTTAGATCCGTACGTCCTACCACCCATAATTTGTAGTTTGGGATGTATTTCGCGCTCATCAAAGAGTGGTACTCTTCATCGTCGACGACAAAAGAATAGGTTTCTTGCCCATTCATCGCTTCTTGTACGCTAATTCCGAAGTGGTCGGTAAAGATACTTGCAATACGCTGTATGACATCTTTGCCGACTGGAGAGGAATAGGCACTCTCAGATTCAATATCACTTGAATAAAACTGGCGATAGCTGTCTTTTCTGATCAGGCTTAGTGTATTGAAACTTCCGGCGTGAGCATTATTTTCAAATACGATCGTTGCGTCTAATCGTAGCCCTGCGGTCATTACTGCATGGGTTTTCTTGCCATCGATTGAAATGGATTTTCTCAGCGGGATGACTAAGCTATTCAACGAATCTTGAAAATAGGTACGGCCAAGCACCATGCTACTGCTTGATAGGGCGTCTAGGAAGGAGCCTCTGGTTGGCGCGTATTGCAGCAAGTTCCTTTGATTCGCAAGTTCGAGATTTGAGCTAATCGAGAGGTAATCACCGTCGGTGTTCAACAAGCCAAACGCTGCTATCGCAGGGTGGGTCTCAAGTAGCTTGTCTAATATTGGCCTAATCTGGATAGATGCAGTACGTGTGAAATCAGACTGTTGAGCCAGTTGATGGCCAACCACTTCTAACAAGGCTTCTTGACTGGTCAGCAGCGAGTTGACGGAGCTAGAAAAAAGCTCAACCTGAATGTGTTGCTGCTCTATGAAGTCGTCTCTGTTTGCTTTCCAGTTTGTTATTCCCAACGCGGCGAAAAGTATCAGGGTCAGTAGTACGACAAACGCGTACAGCGACCAGATATTTTGCTTAAATAGAGCCATGAAATGCCTTTGTTGGTTACTACTTTTAACAGACTGCAAGTGACAAACTATTGGGTTGTCAGCGCGATTCATGCAACGAAAAATACAAACATCAATGATGAAAGTATTAATGATTAAATAGTGTAACGACTACGAGCAGAGATTCTTGAGTGAAAAATTAGTATTCATAACGTCGATAACGATTAGTTTATGATTAATCACGAATTATGGTTAGCAAGTTGATGTGGGTTACAAATCAAACGGCGTGAATCGAGTCTTGGTCTCAAATGAACATAGCGTTAACTGCGACATAGAGGCTTACTTCATGAGACGTGGGGCCATCATTATCAGTAAGCTCTTTATGCATGCGCAGTATATTCTAATAGTTGCATTAAGCGAAGTTGAATTACTTTTTAGTCACGGCGATAGGGAGTTTGTCGTTAGCACCCCATTCCGTCCATGAACCATCGTAAACACCCATTTCACCGTTATAGCCAGCGAGTTTAGCGGCTAATAATATGATGCAAGCTGTTACGCCAGAGCCACAGCTAAAGAACATAGGTTGAGAAGGCGTTAATTCTAGCGTTGAAAAGATATCAATAAGCTCTTCTTGGGACTTTAACTTGCCGTTTTTGAGTACTTGGGCAAATGGTAGGCAAATAGAATTCGGTATATGGCCACTACGCAAGCCTTCACGTGGTTCAGGAACTTCTGAATCGAAACGAGCTTGAGAACGAGCATCTACAATGTTTGCGCTCTTGTCAGTTGAGTAACCTTCAATCTGCTGAGCACTGACAAAGTAGTTGTCTTGAATATGGCCTTCAAAATTGCCCGCTTTTACTTCGGTGCGATAGTCAGTCTCGGTCGCGTAACCGGCTTCGATCCAAGCTGGCAAACCGCTATCTAAGATGAATACGTCGTTGTGTCCCATTGCCATAAACATCCACCACGCACGAGGAGAAGCGAAGGTTCCGGAGTTATCGTAAACCACAATCGTACTGTCTTGATTGATGCCAATTTCTTTTGCGCGAGTGTTGAAGTGTTTTTCGCTCGGAAACATGTGAGGAAGCAGAGTGTGCTTGTTACAAAAGTCTTTGTCGTAGTCAAAACGAATAGCACCAGGAATCATTTGTCCTTTGATCTTTTCTGACTCGCTTGGAATTTGAAACTCGATGCTGGCGTCGAGGATGATGATATTGTCTTCTGCTAGCAAACGTTGTTGAAGTTGTTGTGGTGAAATGAGTGGCTGATTCATTATTGTTATATCCATTCTTGTTGTTATAGCAAATACAGTGTTATAGCGATTACGGTTGTTTTAGCTAATACAGTTGTTGCATCGATTACTACTGTGAAGCTCGACAGTGGATGAACTGATAACTGCTTTGTCCGGTTATTTGATTGTTTAATGTATCAAGCGCGACCACAGAATCAATAGGGCAGTCTGTGGTTGGAGCAATAGAGACCCGAAATACGTCATTATCTTTTGTCTGAACCGTAAGATAACGCCTGTGCCCATCTAAGGACTGAGTGAGCGTGTTCGAAATTACTTTGGCTTGAATGCGTTGCCCCGTCTCTGATGTTAGCGGGAAATAGGCAAGGGCAACTAACACGCCTACGCCACACATTAAGATAAATAGACCTATTTTTAACTGTTTCATGAGAGTAAGTCTTTGAAGGTTATGTTGAAAATATAAGTGAGGTTGGTGGTAAAGTGAATGCTACTCGCTAAGAAAGCTGAATTAACTGCTCTTCGACGAAAATAAAAAAGTGAGCATTTCTGCTCACTTCCTACTTACAAACAATCCATTTTGACTCTGTTTCGTCAGAGTTCTCGCTAACGACAAGTTACCTGCTGTTAAACAATTTACTGCCAGACAATCTGAGAGTCGCCGCTAGAAACCACTTGTTGTAATGGAGGTTGACCATCGTAGAACCAAATCTCTATCAAGAGTGCTTCATGGTTTACCGGTGCTGCAAAGTTCGAGGCGAATACGCCATTATCTAATGGACCTGCAATGACCTTGCTGGAGTAATCCGGCTTCAAGGTTGAGTCATCTCTTGTACTAAATCGGCTATAAACGGTTACAAAAGAACGGTCTGTCGAAATGCTGCTGATGTCGATGTCGAGATCAAACTGTTCAACAGAGTCGTAGTCAAACCCGTCAGGTACCACCAAATCACTCATCGTATAGCTTTGCGCTGCTACCGCACTTGTCGCGGGAGATGGCGAAGGCGTTGCGGTTACCGGAGTCGTTGCTGTTACCGGATTCGACGGTGTTGCAGGTGCCGAGGGTGTAGATGGCGATGGAGTAGATGCACTGCCGCCTCCACCACCGCCGCCCCCACAACCGGCTAATACTAATGGTGCTGCAGCTAAAATAACGGCGAGTGACTTCTTGATGTTCCAAGTGCTTTGTACAGACATACGTTTTTCCTCAGAGAGATTGCGGCTTGAATCAACGCAATGATTGTCTCGATATTGTTTAGTGTGAATAGTCATAACGTCTCTCCTTATGGTTCGTAACGTTGGTTGTCTGCAGGTGATTGGTACCATGTTTGGTTCGTTTCACCGCCGGATTCTGCGTATTCTTTAAACTCTGGATAAGCGGTAACAATATCGACGTACTCTAAAGGCCACTCCCATTCGTCATCTGAAGTCACTATTAGCGCCCAAGGGTGGTTTTCTACTGTTTTGAAGTATTTACCTGTTGATGCATTACTGTCATCAACGCCTAATCCAGCTTCAAAGAGGTTAGTGGTATCAAATGCCTCGGTTGGTGCTTGGTCTGGTAAGTGAACCTCCCAGCTGCGTCCTGGATGTAGAGGTAGGTTTTCACCGTGATAATACCCAGGCGTTGCGAAGATGAACGGGTCGTAAGGCATATCGGTCCAGCTGCCAGTACTCACACCGTCACCGGCTAAAGTAATACCAATTTGGAACGAGAACTGCTCATCTTCTTTACATCCATTACTGGTGCGGTAGAAGGTACAGCCAGTGCTGATTTTTTCTGTCAGGTCATTGGCGATAACAAAGATTGCTTCGCTACGTCCATCTTCTAGATCGAGGTCAGTGAATACGCCATTGTGTTTCATGTAAGAGCTGCCACTACTCACCAAGCTCGGGTCGAGGTTAGGAAGTCGAACAGCAAAACCATTTCTGTACGTTGCCCCGACAGCAGCTAGGCGGCCGTCGATAGTTGACTTAACGACTTTTCCATCTTTAAGGATTTCAGTAATACGATACATAAGAACAGCATCGTTCATGTCGTAGTCAGCTTTATAAGGCCAGTTATCTTCGTACGCTAGCGTTGCGTAACCAGAAGCACTTGGGAAGTAACGAGCGGTGGCACCATCGTTAAGAACATCGACTTGAATATCGACCACCTCACCAGAGGTTGAACCGCCAAAGTAACTTAGGTTGGTTTGTTGACTGAATCTAAATCGAGCCCACGTCGTACCGGTCAGAGCGTTGATATCGACATTTAGGAACAGATCGTTTTCACCCGCATCTAACAGGTAATCGGTAAACACTTGCTCGTTGGCGCCATCAAAGCTGCCATCTTGGTTCCAGTCTATCCAAGCCGAAAGGTAACCGGTTGTTGAAGCCTCAATCACCACTTTTGAATCAAGACCAGCTTCAAGTGCGGTTACAAAACCGATACCACCGTTCGCCCACTCATCATCCACCCCGACAGTTTCATCTGATTGAGGTGTGACATAACCATCTAAATCCGCATCTGGAGGAGTTGTACCTAACCATGTGATGCCATCGAGTTCATGTCGAGGGCCATTGCTCGCCAGTAACGTTAGGTAGCTGTCTGGAGCATCACCGAAGTCGATGTTTGAGTCTTCATCAACAACAGGTGCATTAGCACAACGAGCACCATCATTTTGATTCGAAGAAGGGCCATTCGATACGAACTCTACAGCAGGAACGACACCTGCAGCGATGTTTGCAGCGTTATCTGGGGATAGGTTGATACGGTAGATCTTACCGTCTTGATTTCGAGATACGTAATAGTAGCCGTTTACATCAAAATAACCTGCGCCAAACGTCCCTGTTTCTCCGGTATCACCAATATAGGTTTCTGCACCTGTAGTTGGGTTGAAGCTGTACAAGCCACCCGAGTTATTGTCGATACCATATAAAGAGCCATCACTTGGATGGAAAGCAAAATCAGTCAGTTTTACAGTTGCAGGGCTGCCTGCGATTTTGTTGACCGTGACGGTCGCATTCGGATCAGAGTCTAAAGGAGAGAGGTCAACAGTAAATAGTCCCTTACCTGTACGATACAAGTAGTAAACATGGTCATAGACGTCGCCGACATAGAAAGTGTGATCGGTTGGTAAGCCACTGGTATTGATAACTTCTGCTTGGAAGTCTTGACCAAGACGCACTAAACGTTTGTTGGTGGTGTCATAGCCATAAATATATCTGTCTTGAAAGTCGAAACCGACACCATTGATATTGGCATTCATACCCGTATCGTCTTCTAACAGTGTGGTTGAACCTGTTACTAGGTTTACACCCCAAACTTCAACGGGTTTCGACTGAAAGAGGTATGCTTGACTAGGGCAGGTATCGAATGGCGCTGCGTTGGCGACTAGAGGGGCACTTAATAGCAAACTTAACGTTGTAATTCTCATATCTACATCCTTGTGATGGAAGGTCTAGATATTCAATCAAGTTACGTGCCAGTTTTAAGCATTTGATTTAATGGGTTTTTATTATTTATCGAGTTCAGTTTCCAATTTGAGTGTCAATATGAAAGTGTGCCATCCAAATAGCCAAAGGCCTTTATATTTCTATTTGATTAGAGCTAAGGATACAAGAGCTTAGGCGGTAATTACGAGTGATTGTCTAATAGGCTCTGTATGTATTCACTCGTGAATGGAACAATATCTGAGACCACTTTGGATGCTAAAATGCTTTCAGCGTTAGCTTTTATTCTGACATATCGAAAATGCTTGCCATAAACCTTTACTCCTCCAAACGGTAAACTCTTTCCTTTGTTAATCAATTCACAATCTGAGTTTGATTCATAAAGGGAATACCCCAGGGCAAGATCATGAAAAACCCATATGGAATAAGGGGTAGCGTGAAGTGATGTTTCCACTAATTTGTACACTGAAGTCACAACAAATTCAATACATTCAAGATCGATTTGATGATCAGATTTAGGTGTGATCATATACTGTTTTTTAACAGCAGATATTTAGCCACAATGAATGGATTAAGCCTTTTGGACCATATTTCAGTTATTCGAGACCCTCGCCAAGCTTGGAAAATAGAGCACACGCTAACCGACATTATCTTCTTAACAATTGCAGCAGTGATTGCTGGTGCTGAAGGTTGGGAGGATATTGAAGATTTTGGTGAAGATAACTTGGAATGGCTTAGGCAGTATGGTGATTTCAAACAAGGCATACCAGTACACGATACCATTGCCCGAGTTATCAATCTTATTTCCGCCAAGCAACTGCAACGATGCTTTACTGCGTGGATGAAAGACTGTCATGAGACGACAGAGGGTGAAGTGATTGCTATCGACGGCAAAACTCTCAGAGGCACATACAACAAAGACAAGCGTTGTGGTGCAATCCATATGGTTAGTGCCTTTAGTGCAGCAAACCAAGTTGTACTAGGACAAGTGAAGACTGCGGATAAAAGCAATGAAATAAAAGCGATCCCTGAACTGCTTGAAATGCTTTCCTTGCGAGGTTGTTTAGTGACTATTGATGCTATGGGATGCCAGAAGGATATAGCTGAAAAGATAGTCGCTCAAGATGCAGATTATCTCTTAGCGGTAAAAGGTAATCAAAAACGATTGGAGCAAGCGATTAGCCAAGTGTTTAATTCTAGTATGATTAATAGTTTTGAAGGTGATAAATACGTCACTCAAGAGAAAGGGCATGGTCGTACAGAAACGCGTTTGAGTATGGTTGTTCACAATACAGATTTCTTAGGCTATATAGCGTTTGATTGGGCTGAACTCTCCACAATTGGTATGGTCGTTTCAATTCGTCAAGAAGGTGATAAGCCAGCAGAAACAATGCAAATCAAGCACTACATAAGCTCAGCAAAACTAACGGCTAAAGCTTTACTAGAGAGCACGCGAGCACATTGGAGCATTGAAAATC
>NZ_JBFROH010000076.1:0-19216 GCF_041471425.1 Vibrio sp. 10N.261.52.C2
GTGGACACCAATCACCTATCTTCAAAAACCATGGAATGTAAGAGCGTGTCTGGCCTCTATTTCATTGGTGAAGTGATGGACGTAACCGGTTGGTTAGGCGGCTATAATTTCCAATGGTGTTGGAGTTCTGGCTTTGCAGCAGGTCAGTGGGTTTAAGTGTGTAGAGACAATAAAGTTTGCCCGTAGTGGCCCTGTTTACTATGGTTAATATAGGCATCATCGAGACCGCGAAAGCCAACGGTCTTATCCTCTACGACTACATGGTCAAGTGCATGAAAGAGCTGGCGAAAGCTGAGCCTGATATCGACGCACTCCTGCCTTGGAACTTCAAACACTGACAAGTCGCCCCGTGGGTTCATGGGGCGTTTACATTGTTGCTTCTGTACTGGCTGTTGTGATTGTAGGAGAGTCTATTCATTTGATTGGATGGATTGGTATTGTTCTGATACTTATTTGCCTTGCACTCCAGTCAAAAACTAAAGTTAAAAGAAATATTTAGAATTAAGCCATACCTCTAATAATAGTGAGTTATTAGAGGTATTCTCATGCAGCAGCTAAATCATGAAGAAACACGATCGCGACCAGTTGACATACCTTTCTTCATACTGATGAATAGGTAATAACAAATAAACGCTCCTAGCAAAAGTACCACTGCCATTGATATGAATATGTAGTTGTATGCTTCCATCGCATAGTTATCGAGTAGGTATCCGTAAATAAGATGTACAAAAGCTTCAGGGCTGAAGCCTATACAAATAAGCATCCCCATAGCTGTTCCCGTATAAGCCTTCGGGATTTGGATTTCACTCACTTGTGCATACATGATACCTCTCATACCAAATGTGAACGCCCCTAAACAAAGTACAAGACCAATTAATAGCGGAAGATATGAAGCTTCGTGCGGCACAACAACAAATGAGATTGTCGTGATAACACCCATGACAAATAGCAAAGACATAACTTTTAGCGAGGAACCCAGTTTATCAGCGATTACACCCGCAAAAGGAGATATTACGAAGGCTAAAAAGTAGGCACGAACCATTCCGACTATACCTGCCTGCTCTGCAGTGAGCCCATACGCATCGGTTAAATAAGGTACCAAGTATGCTGCACCCTGATACACGAAAATAACGCAAGCCACGGATAATGACACAAGCCACAATCGTTTATTCTTCACTAGTAGTAATAAATCTTTGAGTTTTTTTTGCTCTGCATTATCTATTTTGCTAATACCTTCTGGAATCAACGTGTAAGAGATGATGCCTAAGAAGAAGTAGATAGATGCATCAAAGCGTAAAATGAATCCAATACTTAATGAATCAGAACCATAGTAGCTCACGATCCCTATGGCGCACAGAGTAAGTAGCGTTCCAGCTATCCCTCGTCCAGACTCTAGAAAACCAAAATAGCGCCCTTGTTGATTATCTGATGCAAGCAATCGAGCAATTTTTGTCATTGATACAAGGAATAGACCGTTACCGACAAAAGACATCAAACCAATGATAACGAACATTGCATCATAAGACGGTTTAAAAGATTGCCATACTGCGAGAAAACTCATCGTAATATAGGATAGAGATAAGATTACTTTAGGGTGTTGAAATTTATCAACAATTACTCCAGCTAATGCCCCAGAAAAAACTCCAACCAAGCCAAGCCAAGACATAAGTACACCCGATTGAGTATTATTGAGGCTGAAGTACTCGTTCCAAGGGTAGTAAAACACTTCTCGTAGGTACATTGCTTTGAAAATCGTCCCCCCTCCAATGGCGAGTAAGATAAAGAATATTAAGTCACGTTTATTTTCAGATAATGAAAGTTTCATGCTAGTTATCTCGTAATAATTTTTTATCCAAACTACCATTCTCGACTGGGTAAAAAATTATCTGACATCAAAAAAATTAATATACATTGTATCTAAGGATAAATAATTATTTAAATTGTGCACAGGATCTATGCTCACACCAGTTTTGGATAATATTTTATACGCCATAGCTTAAAGTGTGATCAGTGACTCAGAAAGCGGGTGGATAAAAAATTATTATCACTGCGAGTTATTTATACAGCACTTTGAGGATACAAACGTGAAAAGTTCAAACTTCCAAAAATGGCTTATGGTCATACTGCTCGCTATCGGCGGCGGAACAATCTTTAAATCTCTATATCTTAGAGAGATGCTTTATTACCCGTGGAATGAATTCATGGGTGTCGACAATACACAATCAGGATTATTGATGTCTTGGTTAGGCTTAGTAGGAGTTCTAGCTGGCTCTTTTTCTGGTGTTATTGTTGATAAAATAAATAATACACGATTGGTAATTGCAGGCACATTCTTGGTTATGGGGCTGGCAACTTTATGGCAGTCAACCGCTCCATCTCTACCTGTTCAATATGTAATCATCGGAATTTTGTCTACTTTTGCAAATGGCTTCTTCCTTGTTTCTATGGTTCGAGCTACTCGTCTAATTGGTGACGCTGAATCGCAAGGCAAAATGTTTGGATTTTTAGAATCTGGTCGTGGTATTGCAGGTTCTCTAGTATCAGCTGTTGCAATTTACATTGTTGCTCAAGCTTCAAGTGATATTGAAGGTGTTGCAAATATTCTTTATGCATACGGATTCTTATATATTGGTTTGGGTGTAATGATGTGGTTCTGCATCCCTAAAACAAAAGATGAAGAAAAATCTGATGAGAAGAAAGAAAAGCTTAGCATTGGTGATGTACTTTCAATTGCTAAAGTAAAAGAAGTTTGGCTGGCCGCTTTTGCAGTATTCGCTACGATTTGTTTTTACCAAGGTTCATCATACTTAGTACCATACCTAACAGATGCATATGGCATGTCTACTGATCAAGCTGCTATCGTTGGGATGATCCGAGCTTACGTCCTAGCAATCTTCCTTGCTCCTATTGCCGGCATCTTAGTTGATAAAGTAGGTTCAGCTATCAAAGTTATGAAGTTCCTTTTCATTGTTGGTGCTCTTTGTACAGGTCTGTTTCTAGTTATTCCTCAAAAGCCGGAAGTTGTTTGGTTTATGATTGCAGCTCTACTAGTTGCGGGCTCTATTAATTTTGCATTACGTGGGGTTATGTATGCACAGCTAGAAGAGATTAAAGTACCTAAACACCTAACTGGTACAGTAACAGGTATCGTTCTGACTATTGGCTTCTCTCCTGAGATTTTTATTCATGCAGTCTTTGGCTACTGGTTAGACACATACCAGCTTGAAGGCTACAACTATATGTTCATCTTTATGACAACATTGTTCGCTCTTGCTGCTTTTTCTTCTGCATATTTATACAAAAACGCAGGTACTGCATTTGAAAACTTTAAGCTAGCTTCTAAACCTCAACCAACAAAAGCACAATAGGGTAGCATTATGAAATATGACTTTAATGAAGTAATCGTTCGTAAAGGTTCAGAAAAATGGGAATATGACAGTGTTATCGATGGATACAAAGTTATCCCAATGTCTGTTGCAGATACAGACTTAGTGTCTCCTATTGAAGTTAAGGAAGCTTTAATTAATGTTTGTACACGTGGAGAGTTTGGTTACCCTGCTTACCATGAAGACTTTAAAGACGTATTAGCTGCATGGTATGACCGTTACTATGGTTGGAAACCTAGCACTGACGATATTATTGAAACGCCACCGCTGTTGATGACAATGGGTGCTTATATTCGAGGTAAGACTGAAGTTACGGATAAAGTCATTATCATGACACCTGTGTATCACTCTTTCGCAAGAACTATCCGCGAAAATCACCGTGATGTCGTTGAGTGCGATCTCATAAAAGACGACGAGAATAACTACACGATTGATTTTAACAAACTAGATCAACTTTGTAGTGCGGCAGAAAATAAGTTTTTAATCTTTTGTAACCCTCATAACCCTATTGGTCGTTGCTGGACAAAAGAAGAAGTTAAGAAAGTTGTTGATATTGCTCAAGCACACGGCGTAACTTTAATTTCTGATGAGATTCATGCTGACTTTGTCTATGATGAAAAAGTATATACACCTGTACTTCATGTTGCAGATAAACCTGATGGTATCATTACTTTTTCATCTGGTGGTAAGCTGTTTAATATTGGCGGCATCTTTAGCTCCTATGTATTCACTTCAGATCCTGAAATTAAAAAGCAGATCGGCATTGTTCTTAAAGAGTTGCATTTCCAACCTACCGCTTTTGCACACGAAGCTGCTTATGCTGGATATAAGTATGGTCACAGCTATCGTCAACAGGTAGTTGAACATATTAGAAAAATGCAGATAAAACTAGTTGATGGTCTAAATAATATGCCTTATCCAGTGAAAGCAAACCTACCTGAGTCTACTTACTTAGTTTGGGCAGACTTCTCTAACACTGGTTGGAGTGCCGATGAAATTCAGGACTTCTTAGTTAAAGAAGCGGGTCTTGGTTTTAACCGAGGTGATCAATTTGGTGAGTCGGGTGCTAAATTTGCTCGTATTAACTGTGGTGTGCCAGAGTCTCGAATCGATGAAGCACTAATGCGACTTGAAAAAGCATTCAATAAAAAATTATCATAGGAAAAACAAAGTGAAAAAGATTATCGCAACTGAAAAAGCACCATCAGCGATTGGACCTTATAGCCAAGGAAATGAGCTGGGAAACCTTATTTTCACCTCAGGTCAACTTCCAGTTAATCCTGAAACAGGAAAAATTGAGAGTAATGATATTACACAACAGTCACATCAATCTCTTGATAACTTAATGGCTGTATTATCTGCTGCTAGTGGCGATGCAAGCACTGTTGTAAAAACAACATGCTACTTAGCTGACATCAGTGATTTTGCTGAGTTTAATAAAGTATACTCTGAATACTTTACGAACGACTTCCCTGCAAGAAGCTGTTTTGCAGTAAAAGATCTGCCTCTTGGTGCAAAGATTGAAATTGAAGCGGTAGCATATAAAAAGTAGTAATTAATAATTAGGAGGGTGCTGCATAGCGGCACCTACGATAAGATGGGAAATAAATACTTACAACCTTACGAAGTAATAGTGGATTTTATTGCTGATTTCCACGGTAAAGATACCGAAGTCGTTCTACATAACCTTGATGATTTTGAAAAATCTATTTATAAAATCAGAAATGGACACATTAGTGGGCGAAAGGTTGGGGATCCGATCACAGACCTAGTTGTAAAAGCACTTAAAATTAATGATTCCACAATTCCATTTCAAACGAATTATTCAGCAAAAACACCAGATGGAAAACAATTGAAGTGTGCAACATTTTATATCCGAAATGAAGCCCAAGAAATTGTTGGTGCTCTATGTATAAACTCTATGATTGATGGTTTATTAGAATTACAAAGTAAAATTGATACCATTGTTAATGGAATGATTGGTAATCAAATAAATCATACGTCCGATAATGTAGATGAGCATCTAGGTGTAACGATTCCTGAAATGGTTGATAATAAGATAACTAATATTATTTCGAACCTAAATATACCGACATCATCTCTAACTTCAGATGATAAAATTAATATTATTACTGAGTTAAATAATGATGGCGTGTTTTTACTTAAGGGTACCATTGTAAAAGTGGCAAAAATGCTCCACATGTCAGAGCCAACTGTTTATAAATACCTTCAGAAAATAAAATAATATATATTATTCCCCCCCCCATAATTAAAAACACCCTAACATTAGGGTGTTTTTTATAGTCAAGGAACTATTATGATTTCACGCACTGAAACATCACAACGTATGAGTCGTACTGTAATACACAACAATACTATTTATCTATGTGGTCAAGTAGCGAAAGATAGTACGAAAGATATTGAAGAGCAGACTAAAACAATGCTTCAAAAAGTGGATGATTTGTTGACAAATGCCGGTTCGAGTCGAGAAAAAATGTTGTCTGCAACTATCTATATTAAGACAATGAATGATTTTGCAAAAATGAATGAAGTTTGGGATTCTTGGGTTCCAGAGGGTCATGCACCAGCAAGAGCTTGTGTAGAGGCGTCAATGGCAAGAGAAGAGCTGTTAGTTGAGATCTCTGTAACAGCTGCTATTTAAAAACTTAAGGTGCTAACTAGAAGGTTAGCACCTTAGCCCCTCCCTCTTGTTACTACTTTAATAGGTTTAAGGTTGGCTTTTCAATCGAAACACCCCCAGCTATTTCTAGCGACAGGCGTGAAGTTCATGCTTCTATCAGCATTGAGCTTTGCGTTTATGTCTGCTTGTGTAAAGTATGTCTCGATAAATGGCATTCCCATTTTCGAAATCGTTGCAGCTCGTGCTTGTGTTTCTCTTTTTATTAGTTATTTTGATGTAAAAAGAAAACGTATTCCAATTTTTGGAAAAAATAAAAAACTACTGGCAGCAAGAGGTATTGCTGGAACATTAGCTTTAATTAGTCTTTATTATGCGGTTGCAACATTACCACTGGCTGAAGCAACAGTGCTTCAATACACTCACCCAATATTTACCATTCTGCTTAGTTGCTTTTTTTTGAATGAAAAGATATCTAGATCAACGCTTATATCAGTTTTACTGTCTATATTAGGGTTGCTTGTTATAATTAAATCACAAGTCACTAATGTAACAAACTTAGGCCCCTTACCTTCATTAAGCATCGCTGTTGCACTTTTTGGAGCACTAACTAGTTCAATAGCCTATATTTTGGTGAAAAAGCTGAGTAATACTGAAGATACATCTGTCATTATATTTTACTTTCCAATGATTGCTTTACCTGTATCTTTAATTATGATTAATAATAGTTTTGTAATACCAAGCTTTCATTTGTTTTTTATATTAATCCTTCTTGGTATTTTTACTCAAATTGGACAATATTCATTAACTAGAGCAATGAAAATTGAACAAGCGTCTAGAGTTTCTTTATATTCCTATGTCCAAATAGTTTTTTCAATGTTAATCGGCATCGCATTCTTCCAAGAGTCCCCCTCTTTATGGACTCTCGTAGGGGGAAGTTTGATTATTTTGGGTGTTTTTATTAATGCTATTGGTTCGAAGACAATTGAGTTCAATAAATGAGTTAGATCTTTCAATGTGGTGGCATAGTGAATTTAGCCACTCAATTAGAAGTTTTGCAATATCTGAAGTAATCCTTTAAATGCTAATTATGCAAAATCAATGACTTACAACTATCCAAATCCTTCATTAGATGGATTTGGACAGTTGTATGATCACCAAGGGATTCTGTCGTATCGTAATTCGAGTGATCAGATTTTGTGGCTGTGGTTGACTCATAATTAAGTATCTAGAGAGAAGGCGTCTTATTACTCGCTCTAAAAGTTTCAAACTTTATTGTCACAATTCTGTTGTTCAGAAGGTGGCTACGTTAATATAGTTTCAAACTCTATCTTCACTTTTTCTATCTAGCGCTACGTAGTGTTAACCCCTACACGGGAGAAAAGTTTCGATCTTTAATGTCCGTCGACATATGCCCCTGATCACAACCTAGACGAGGATTCGTGGTTTAAAATCGATAACTTTAGTCAGCAGCCATACTGTCTTGATATTCTTATAGCCGATTTTGATTCAAAAGATTATGACGATCTTCCAAAAGCTAAGTTCAAAGACATTCCTCAGCTTTATGCGGTTCAAGGCGATAATTTTTATTGTTCAAAAAATAACGCCTTCCCTTTTTGTCACCAAAAAGATGATTGCATTCGGCGAAGCTGCGGAGCTTGAAAGTACTGAAAAGCGTTTGGTAGTTAATCAAGTGGCTGATGCTGTCTACTACAAAGCGCAGGATAAGTTAATATTTAAGAGCCTAGCGACAATATCTAGTATTTTTAAAGGTATTGATGAGTTCTACAAAGAAGCCACAAAAGAAGAGGTTGAAAAATTTTTAGAAGAGGACTTTATCGAACTTTCTGATGGCTATGATACGTCTAAAGTATCGAAGCCTAATCGTAAACGTATCGCATTGGCAATGGATACACTGGCGGCATTACCAGTGGAAGAACGAGATCAAATGTACTCGTATATTCATAGTTACTGTGAGCAAAAGCTAACGTTCGATAAAGAAAACAGTAAGTTTGAAATCAACTCAGACGATGAGCTGAAATATTTGCTCTACGGTATTGAACAGCGTTTTTACACTACACCGTTAGGGCGTGAAAAACGCTTGGCTAATTCAGTCCAACCAATGTAATACACTAGTTGAATAGTTATGCGTTGTTATTTGATGTTATCGGGTTCTTAGCAAAGCTCATGACATCTCCCGAATGTGGTTCAAAAACGTGGGTATAACCATTGTTGAATTGCTAATTTGGTTTTTACATCAGTGCGCTTTATTGAGAACTTACAGCGCTGCAAGTTAAATTTGAAGGATAAAATGCAGAATTGATAAATTGTATTTTGACAACTTTTGTACTGTGTTAGGAATACTGCCGAAGTAACTCTAGGTGGCGTGGACACCAATCACCTATCTTCAAAAACCATGGAATGTAAGAGCGTGTCTGGCCTCTATTTCATTGGTGAAGTGATGGACGTAACCGGTTGGTTAGGCGGCTATAATTTCCAATGGTGTTGGAGTTCTGGCTTTGCAGCAGGTCAGTGGGTTTAAGCTTTGAGCCTATCCATTAGATTTTAAATTACATAAAAATGGCGAGTCATACGACTCGCCATTTTTGTATCTAACATTGTGTACTAGCTCTAGATTCGACTTTATTGATAGCTTTTCGCTCTCAATCGAATCTTTTAGCGCTTATTTACGCAGCTTTGTTTTTTGAAAACTTGATCTGTTGAATCACCAAACCGGCAATGATCAGTACCAAGCCAAACAGGGTCGCTGGGTGAATCTCTTCGCCGATAATAGTGGAAAGTAGCATCAGTGAGATAAATGGCGAGGCAAAAATTAGGTTGCTGATACGCGCCGTATTGTTGGTTAGCTTGAGTGCTGATAACCATAATACAAAGGTAATGCCCATCTCGAACAGACCAACGTAAGTCACCGCCATCCAACCCTTCGCCGTAATTTGGCTAAAGCTTTCGCCCTCAAAAAGGGTTAAACCGATCGCGAAAGGTAATGCCACTAAGAAACCAAGCAGTACGCCAACCACTGGGTCAGCCTTGTTTTTGGTGTTGAGAATCCAATATCCTGCCCAAAGCAGAGTAGAAAGCAGCGCCAGTGCCACACCGAGTGGGCTATCGAACTGCATGCCTAACACATCGCCTTTGGTGGCAATAACTACCACACCCGCATAGCTGAAGGTACACGCAATCCAATCTTGCTTACGAATCTTTTGCCCCAGAAAAACCGCCGCCATTAAGGTTAGCGTGATAGCCCAGCTGTAGTTGATGGCTTGAGCTTGAGAAGCGGGCAGCAGGTCGTAGGCTTTGAATAGAATCAGGTAATAAGCCAATGGGTTAACCAAGCCGAGCAGCAGGTAATACCAAGGGTTTGAAAGGAACGTTGTACTCAGCTGAGAGAGCTTACCTTGAAAGGCGCAGACTGCGATCAGCGCAATCGACGACACAATACTGGCAATGGTCAGCATTTGAATCGGTGAAAACTCAGCAAGGGTCAGCTTAAAAGCAGTAGCGACCGTTGACCACAGCAGTACTGCGGAAAGGCCAAAGCCCAAGGCACGACGTTCGTTCATGGCAACTCATTCTAATTTGATGGGACAGAATACGGAGCGCCTAGTCTATCTGTCGAATTTTAATACGGCAAACTGGACATTTATCCAGTATCAAAATACCATTTAATGAGTTATTTCAAATTAGGCTAAATCATTATCATGCAATGGATTATCGAACATCAGGCAACGCTTATTGCTGCAATTTCTGGCGCGCTCGTCAGCGGCGGTGTCGTGGGTTGGTGGATTAAACAGAAGCTCTCTTTTCAGCAGCGATTGCTCGAGCAGCAGCTAGAGTCCGATCGTTTGTTGCATGAATCTCAGCAAGCTCAGCTCAAAGCATCACTCGCAGAGGCGCAACAAGAGCTCGATGAGTTAGATGATGACCGAGACAAAGCGGCATTCGAGCTCAAGCAGGCGCACGGTAAGGTGATGGCTGCAATGGAAAAACTGCGCTACTTTGAGGCGGTAAAGCAAGAGCGCCAGCAGTACGCTGATGAGATCAATGTGCTTAAAGATCATAAGTCTGAATTAGAAGCCGAGCTGCGCGAGCAAGAAGCAAGGCATGACCAAGAAAACCTCGCCAATAGCGAAAAGCTGCAGTTGCTAGAGCAAGCTGAATCGCGACTTAAGCAGCAGTTTGAATTGTTAGCGAACCAACTGTTTGAAACCAAAACCGCCAAGGTCGATCAGCAGAATAAGCAGAGCCTAGAAGGTTTGTTGTCTCCACTAAGAGAGCAGTTGGAAGGCTTTAAGAAACAAGTGAACGACAGCTTCAGCCAAGAAGCCAAAGAGCGTCATACTTTGGTGCATGAGCTTAAAAACCTGCAGCGTCTTAATGAGAGTATGACGCGTGAAGCGGTGAACCTGACTCAAGCGCTAAAGGGTGACAACAAACAACAAGGTAACTGGGGCGAGGTGGTACTGGCACGGGTGCTTGCTGAATCAGGACTGCGCGAAGGGCACGAATACCAAACGCAAGTGAACCTACAAAACGATGCGGGCAAGCGTTATCAACCGGATGTGATTGTGCATCTGCCACAAGATAAGCAAGTGGTGGTCGATTCCAAAATGGCGTTGGTGGCATTTGAACGCTACTTCAATGCCGAAACCGACCAGCAGCGTGATGCTGCATTGCGTGATCACTTGGTGTCGTTAAGAGCGCACATCAAAGGTTTGAGCCAGAAAGATTATCATCAGCTCAAAGGCATCCAAAGCTTGGATTATGTGTTGATGTTTATCCCGGTTGAACCAGCATTCCAAGTGGCGATTCAGGCGGATCCTAGCTTGGTGAAAGATGCGATGGAGCAAAACATCATCTTGGTCAGCCCAACCACTTTGCTGGTGGCACTGCGTACAATTGATAACCTGTGGCGTAACGACAGACAGAACCAGAACGCACAGGTTATCGCAGAACGTGCGAGCAAGCTTTACGACAAGCTGCGCCTGTTTGTTGATGATATGGAAGGCCTTGGCAGCTCACTTGATAGAGCAAACCAAAGTTATCAAGGGGCGATGAATAAGCTAGTCACAGGGCGAGGCAACGTGATTCGTCAGGCCGAAAGCTTCAAGCAATTGGGTGTTGAAGTGAAGAAACCGATCTCGATTGGTTTGGCCGAAATGGCGCAAAATGAGGCTTTTTCAGAAAATGCCTCCTTAGTAGAAAGACAACCCGCTGAGGATAAAGTAAACTAATCGGCCGCAGCGCCTCTAAACACGGAGCGTGCTGTCGATGAGAACTTACCATGGTAGATAACAGCATTATGGACACAAGCGTGCAGACAAATTCAGCAGTAGAGTCAGAAACCACACACTTTGGTTTCGAAACAGTCGCGAAAGACGAAAAAGTCGCGAAAGTAGCAGAGGTATTTCACTCTGTAGCCGCTAAATACGACATCATGAATGACTTAATGTCGGGTGGTGTTCACCGCTTGTGGAAGCGATTCACGATTGATTGCAGTGGCGTTCGCCCTGGTCAGCGTATCCTAGATCTTGGTGGTGGTACTGGCGACCTTACTGCGAAATTCTCGCGTATCGTTGGTGAAAAAGGCCACGTGGTTCTTGCTGATATCAACAACTCAATGCTGAATGTTGGCCGTGATAAGCTGCGTGATAGCGGCATTGTTGGCAACGTACACTACGTACAAGCGAACGCTGAAGAGTTGCCTTTCCCAGATAACTACTTCGATTGCATTACCATCAGCTTCTGTCTGCGTAACGTAACCGATAAAGACCAAGCGCTGCGTTCTATGTACCGCGTACTTAAGCCGGGTGGCCGTCTGTTGGTTCTTGAGTTTTCTAAGCCAGTGCTTGAGCCACTATCAAAGGTTTACGACGCATACTCTTTCCACCTGTTGCCAAAAATGGGTGAGTTGATTGCTAACGATGCAGACAGCTACCGTTACCTTGCAGAATCTATTCGTATGCACCCAAATCAAGAGACTTTGGAAGGCATGATGCAAGAAGCGGGTTTCGAGAATACTAAATACTTCAACCTAACGGGCGGCATTGTTGCGCTGCACCGCGGTTACAAGTTCTAGTCGAACTTGGTAGCAGGCTCTTAGGGCGTGCTAAACAATAAGAATAAAGACAGAACGGATAGGTTAAGGCTTATCCGTTTTCAAAGGTAAGGACAGTCATGCCATTTGATCCATTGGTAACCGCGGTTATTGAAACCTCTTTAAATACTTTCGTGAACGATGATCCAGCCTTGGTTCGTCGTTTGTCTCGTTTAAAGGGGCAGATCATTCAAGTTAATTTGAAAGAGTTGAATAAAACGCTCACTTTCGTTTTCAGCCAACAAATCGATGTGTTGTCGGAATACGAAGGGCAGCCTGATTGCTACCTATCTTTGAATTTATCGGTGTTACCGGAACTGCGTGAGCAATCGAACATCACCAAGCTGATCAAGCAAGATAAGCTGATCTTAGAGGGTGATATTCAACTGGCACAGAAATTTGCTCAGCTGATGACAGACTGCAAGCCTGATTTGGAAGAGTGGTTATCGCGCGTAACGGGTGATGTGGTTGCGCATACCTTGGTGCAAGGCGTTAAAAACGTCGGTGGCTTTGTGGCAAAACAGGCGACTAAGCATCAAAACCATGTTGCTCAAGTTCTGACTGAAGAGTGGAAGATCGCACCTGCACCGTTAGAAGTCGCGCATTTTTGCGACCAAGTTGATGACGTAAAAAGCTCTGCTGCTCGTCTTGAAGCTAAGTTGAACGCTCTGTTGGAGAAAGCATGACCCCAGCAGAACTGAAACGTCTTTATCATATTATCAAGGTACAGTTGGAATACGGCCTTGATGAGTTGATGCCGGAACACCAACTGACTAAAGCCCCTTTGTTGGCGCGAAAGTCACTGTTTTGGCTCAAGAACAAGCATCAAGATAAAGAGTTGGGTCATCGCTTGCGCCTTGCGCTGCAAGAACTTGGTCCAGTGTGGATCAAGTTTGGACAGATGATGTCGACACGTCGTGATCTGTTCCCTCCTCATATCGCCGATCAGTTGGCGTTGTTGCAAGACCAAGTTGCGCCGTTTGATGGTCAACTGGCGAAGCAAGATATGGAAAAGGCGTTGGGTGGCTGTTTAGACAACTGGTTTACCGACTTTGATATCGAGCCACTGGCTTCTGCTTCTATCGCTCAGGTGCATACCGCAAAGCTTAAAGAAAGCGGTCGTGAGATTGTTCTGAAGGTCATTCGACCTGATATTCGCCCGGTGATTGACGCAGATCTAAAACTGATGCACCGAATGGCGCGTATAGTCGCTAAGTCGCTTCCTGAAGCACGTCGTTTGAAACCGGTTGAAGTGGTTCACGAGTACGAGAAAACGTTACTTGATGAACTCGACCTGCGCCGTGAGGCGGCCAATGCCATTCAACTGCGACGTAATTTTGAAGGCAGTGAAGAGCTGTATGTTCCAGAGGTTATCCCTGATCTAAGCAGCGAAACCCTGATGGTGTCAGAGCGAATCTATGGTATTCAAGTCTCCGATATTGAGACGCTAGAAGCCAACGGCACCAACATGAAATTGCTCGCGGAACGCGGTGTTACGGTATTCTTCACCCAAGTATTCCGAGATAGCTTTTTCCATGCAGACATGCACCCGGGCAACGTATTTGTTAACCCAGAGAATCCAGATAACCCTCAGTGGATTGGTTTGGATTGTGGCATTGTTGGTACGCTCAATAGCGAAGATAAGCGCTATTTAGCAGAGAACTTGTTGGCTTTCTTCAATCGAGATTACCGTAAAGTTGCTGAGCTACACGTTGATTCGGGGTGGGTGCCACACGACACTAACGTCAATGATTTTGAGTTCGCGATCCGTATGGTGTGTGAGCCAATCTTTGCAAAACCACTTGGCGAGATCTCATTTGGCCATGTGTTGCTAAACTTATTTAATACAGCAAGACGTTTCAACATGGAGGTTCAACCTCAGTTGGTGCTTCTGCAAAAGACCTTGTTGTATGTCGAAGGCCTAGGCCGTCAGCTGTATCCGCAACTTGATTTGTGGGCAACGGCGAAGCCTTTCCTTGAAACCTGGATGATGAATCAGGTGGGGCCGCAAGCTGTGATCAACGCAGTAAAAGAGCGTGCGCCATTCTGGGCAGAAAAACTGCCAGAGCTGCCAGAGCTACTTTATGACAGCTTGCGCCAAGGTAAAGCGATGAACCACAGAATGGATCAGCTTTATCAAGGTTACCGAGATAGTAAGCGTCAGCAAGCAACTGGAAAGTTTTTGTTTGGCGTTGGAGCCACTTTAGTCGTATGCTCCGCAATATTAGTTTCAAGCCCTTATGAGCAGCTATCTATGGGCTGTGGCATCGCAGGTGTCACATTTTGGTTGCTTAGTTGGCGAGCTTACCGTCGTTAGACAGTAGACTCTCTTAATATTTTTATGTGTAGACAGACCCGAGGACAATGACAATGGGTGGTATCAGTATTTGGCAACTTCTAATCATTGCTGTAATTGTAATTTTGCTATTCGGAACAAAGAAACTGCGCGGTATGGGTGGTGACTTAGGTTCAGCGGTTAAAGGCTTCAAAAAAGCGATGAGCGATGAAGACAAGCCTGCAGATAAGAAAGATGCAGACTTCGAACCAAAGAATATTGAACAGCAGAAGACAGAAGCTCACGCTGAAACAACTGCTGAAACAAAGAAAGACAAAGAGCAGGCGTAAATCGTGTTTGATATCGGTTTTTGGGAACTGGTATTAATATCTGTCGTTGGGTTAGTGGTTTTAGGGCCTGAGCGTTTGCCCGTGGCGATTCGCAGTATTTCCAAGTTTGTTGGACAAGCGAAAAGCATGGCAAACAGTGTGAAAGATGAACTTTCTCATGAGCTTAAGGTGCAAGAGCTGCAAGAAAACCTACGCAAGGCGGAAAAAATGGGTATGGAAGATTTATCTCCAGACCTTAAAGCGTCAGTCGATGAACTCAAGCAGGCCGCTGCTGAGGTTCAACGTCCGTATGCTAAGCCTGAGTCTGATAAGCCAAGTGAGACTAAACCTAGTGTCATGGAAACTGTGGAATCTGAAACCATTCAGGTCAACAGCGAAGCTTCAGCACCGTCAGATAAGAAAGCCGAATAGTCTCGCAAGGAGGAGTCGCCGGATACTTGATTCGCTAGATGTTTAAATAGATATCTATTCAAGTAAATAACTATTCAAGTGGATACCAATTCAACTGGATAGATACACGCGCGGCTCCTTTTCGATCTTCCTGTTTAAGAGGTTTGACATGTCTTCGACTGAGCAGACACAGCCTTTAATTAGCCACCTTCTAGAACTACGTAATCGCCTACTACGTGCGATTGTCGCGGTGCTAGTGATATTTGTCGGGCTAATTTATTTTGCTAATGATATTTATGAATTCGTATCAGCACCTTTGGTAGATCGTCTACCAGAAGGGGCGACGATGATCGCAACCGATGTTGCATCGCCATTTTTCACACCGCTGAAATTAACCTTGATCGCGTCTATATTCCTCGCGGTTCCGTTTATTTTGTATCAGGTGTGGGCTTTTGTTGCTCCGGGTTTATACAAGCATGAAAAACGCTTGATCATGCCGCTATTGGCTTCAAGTTCATTGCTGTTTTACTGTGGTGTGGCGTTCGCTTACTTTATTGTATTCCCGTTGGTATTTGGCTTTTTTACGGCCATATCATTAGGGGGAGTAGAGTTCGCAACCGACATCTCAAGCTATCTTGATTTTGTACTCGCGCTGTTCTTTGCTTTTGGTATTGCCTTTGAAGTGCCTGTTGCGATTATCTTGTTGTGTTGGACGGGGGCAACAACGCCTCAATCTCTGTCTGAAAAGCGTCCTTACATTGTGGTGGGTGCTTTCATCATCGGTATGATGCTGACACCACCAGATATGATCTCGCAAACACTGTTGGCGATTCCAATGTGTATTCTGTTTGAGATTGGTCTGTTTTTCGCACGCTTTTACACGCGTAAGCCAGATGCGGATGAAGAGGAAGAAGCTGAATCTTGATTCGGAATGCTTCAGTAAAAATCACATAATAAAAAAGCGGCCTAGGGCCGCTTTTTTATTATGTCTGTTTATCGAATCTTTAACTGATAGCCACAGTTCTGACATATATAGAGCTCTTTGATGCCCAAAATTTTATGCCATAGGGTTCGATGTTGACGTTGTAAGTGTTGTGAATGGTCACACATAATCAACTATCTCCATATGCAGGTGGTTGATACTATACATGTCACTTAGCTTTCTCAAATAAATTCAGGAAAAATCCGTAATAATTACTTATTAATAGATTTGTCATAAATTAAACAATGCCTTAGCATTTTTGGTGGTTATGTTTTCGACTTCTTCAAGGGTAATTCCGCGTAATTCGGCGATGCGTTTTGCTACTAATTCTGTGTAGGCTGGTTCATTGCGTTTACCGCGATTCGGTGTTGGTGCCAAGTATGGGCAATCTGTCTCTAGAATGACGTAATCCATATCGAGATGTGGGATCACCTTGTCCATCCCAGAGTTCTTAAAGGTCGAAACGCCGCCTAAACCTAAATGAAAGCCTAGCTCGTTGATCGCTTGAGCTTCCTCTAAGCTGCTACCAAAGCAGTGGAATACCCCGTGTAAGCTGCCATCTTGTTCTTTACGAAGTAGGGCAAGTGTCTCTTCAATGGAATCACGAGTGTGGATCACCACAGGTAGATCAAGCTCTTTTGCCCACTGCAGTTGAGTCACAAACGCCATCTCTTGTTCAGCCTTGAAGGTTTTATCCCAGTACAAGTCGATACCAATCTCACCCACCGCGATAAAGTCATGCTTATCAAACCAAGCTCGAATGGTTTTGAGGGTTTGCTCGATATTCGCATCCACATAACAAGGGTGTAAGCCCATCATTGAACGGCACACATCAGGAAACTGCGCTTCCGTTGCTAACATTGGTTCGATAGATTCTAAATCGATGTTCGGCAATAGAATGGTATCAATCCCTTGAGCCAGTGCGCGCTGCACAACTTGTTCGCGGTCTTCATCGAATTCACTAGCGTAAATATGAGCATGGGTGTCGATCATTGTTTTGTCCTGAAAGCGGTCTTTACTGAGTTGTCATGAGTATACGGCAGTGTGAGGAGAAGGTCATTTTTTGCCATTTATCCCTATTTTTGAGTGGGTTTCATATTTTACTGCTAGCGTCCTGAGCCATCAGTGATATGCTTTTGCCTGTATTTAGCACTTTTCATATCTAAGTATTTCGGTGCTTAGACTAGGCAAGGAGAATCTAGTGTCTGTTTCAATTCAAGGTCAATTCCCAGGTCGCCGTATGCGCCGTATGCGTAAGCACGACTTTAGCCGTCGCCTAATGGCAGAAAATCAATTGTCTGTGGATGATCTAATCTACCCAATGTTTATCCTGATGGGTAAAGACCGCCGCGAGCCTGTCGAGTCAATGCCAGGTGTTGAACGCTTGTCGATCGACTACATGCTTGAGGAAGCAGATTACCTGTCAAAGCTGGGTGTTCCTGCGATTGCTCTATTTCCAGTCGTGAACCAAGATGCTAAAAGTTTATGCGCAGCTGAAGCTCATAACTCAGAAGGTTTGGTGCAGCGCGCTGTACGTTTACTAAAAGAGCATGTGCCAAACATTGGCGTTATTACTGACGTAGCACTAGACCCGTTCACCACTCACGGCCAAGACGGCATCATCGATGAAGATGGTTACGTGATGAATGACGAGACGACTGAAGTCTTGATCAAGCAAGCATTATCACACGCTGAAGCGGGTGCTGACGTAGTTGCCCCATCGGATATGATGGATGGTCGCATTGGTAAGATCCGTGAAGCGTTAGAAGAAGCGGGCCATATTCATACTCAGATTATGGCGTACTCTGCAAAATATGCATCGTGCTACTACGGCCCATTCCGTGATGCAGTTGGCAGTGCTTCGAACCTGAAAGGTGGTAACAAGAAGAACTACCAGATGGATCCAGCCAACAGCGATGAAGCGATTCATGAAGTCGCGATGGATCTTAATGAAGGTGCGGACATGGTGATGGTGAAACCAGGCATGCCTTACCTTGATATTGTTCGTCGTGTTAAGCACGAACTGCAAGCGCCTACGTTTGCTTACCAAGTATCTGGTGAATACGCGATGCACAAAGCGGCGATTCAAAACGGCTGGCTGAAAGAGCGCGAAACCGTCATGGAATCACTGTTGTGCTTTAAGCGTGCTGGCGCTGATGGCATTCTTACTTACTTCGCTAAAGATGTCGCAGAGTGGCTTGCTGAAGATAACGCACAAGCTGCTGAGCATTTAAAAGAAAAGTAACCGTGTAGATCTCACTTAAGTGATCAGTAAAGGGTTGGCCATTGTGCCAGCCCTTTCGTTTATAAGGATGAATAAGATGTCAGTTGTCGTACGTGAAGGTTCTTTAGAAGAAGTGGTGTCTGTGGTCGAGCAGATCTCTGAGTTCGCTAAAAAAGAGAGTGTTGCTTCTCTGTCAGAGCGGCTGGCAGGGAAAAAGAGCCTTATCTTAGTGGCTGAAGAAGCTGGCGTGTTGCTTGGCTTTAAGATCGGCTATGAATTGGATCAAGATACTTTTTACAGCTGGTTTGGTGGCGTGTCACCGCTCGCGAGGAACAAAGGCGTTGCACAGGCGCAATTAGACGTTCAGGAACAGTGGGCGAAAGAGCAGGGCTACAGACAGTTAAAGGTTAAGTCTCGTAACCAGTTCCCTGCAATGTTGCGCCTGTTATTGAGAAACGGTTACCTAATCGAAAGATTTGAAGAAAAAGAAGACATTAATGACCATAGAATCCATTTTTTGAAGCAAATTTAAGCACTGCTGTTAACGGTTTATAAATCAAATGAGATTTATTATCATTTAATTGTTGACTATTAAATGAGAATCATTATTATTAACTTCGTCTTAGGGAATGAGGAAATGTTCACAAGGATGTTAAGTACTCAAGTATCTACTTGGTTACCCAACAGAATTCTCGCGAACTTGTACTAAGTTCTTTTTGACACGACATTGCTCACATTGCTTCCAGTGTAATTTATAGCTTTTAGGTAAAGCTGTGGTATTCAATTTGAATGGCTTTACCGGTTTTTGCTAGGCGACATCTTCGGGTGTCGCTTTTTTTTAGGTTCATCGCGGCTT
>NZ_JBFROH010000077.1:0-18693 GCF_041471425.1 Vibrio sp. 10N.261.52.C2
AACTATTGGGGGTCAGTTCAATTGCTGGCTTTTTGTTTTCTGTTTCTATTTTGAGTTTTGAGCTTCTAGCCTTTAATTACAGCTCTAGCGTTCGCCTTGAACTTCGAAGTTGTCGCTGACTAAGCGAGCGCAGCCATCGGCTTCAAGTGCCCAGTGTTCACGGTGTACAACACCAAATGCTTTATTCATTGTCCAACTAGCAGTAAGGATGTAGCCGCCTTCTGGGTGCTCTTCCCATTTCACGTCAGTGTAATCAACGTCTTTGAAACCTTGGTCTATGATACCTTGCCAGAATGCTTGAATCGCTTCACGACCTTCAAAAGTACCAAATGGACGAGCTTCCATTACGCAGTTCTCTGTATATTGGTCTGCACAACCTTTCGCGTCTTGGCTGTTGAATGCTTTTTGCCATGCGTTAATGCCTTGCTTACACGCTTCTAATACTTGATTGTTTGACATTGTTTTCTCCATAACAGTCTTCTTTGAAACACTGTGTTTTTGATTGGGTTATCTCGATAAGTTGAATACAGTTTAGCTTTGGTAATTAACTTGAAAAACAGAGATAATAGAAAATACTGTTTGTAAAAAGAGAACAATAAAATGAGTAAGCTAAAGCAGATGTCGATTTTCGCTCATATCGTAGAGCAGGGTTCAGTCTCGGCTGCGGCTGAAAAGTTAGAGTTGTCTAAATCTGTCGTCAGTCAACATCTCAAAATTCTAGAACAAGAGTTAGGCGCATCTCTCCTTAAACGCACAACACGAAGACAAACTTTGACAAGCATGGGTGAGCGCTTTTATTTGAGTTGCAAAGACATCAATGTGATCGCTGAATCGGCTTGGGATATGGTAAAAGCCGAGCTAGAAGAGCCACAAGGCCGGATTCGTATCACAGCTCCGAATGCCTTGATGGATTTATTGGTAGCGCCTGTTATTGCCGAACTGATGAAACAATATCCGAAGTTAAAGCCAGAACTGATAAGCGACGATCAGCATTTAGACTTCATGGAGCACGATATTGATCTCGCGGTACGAGTGGGCAGTTCTCGTGACAGTAACTTAAAGCAGAAGAGGTTAGGTGAGTTTAAAGATGTGTTATGTGGCGTTGAAAGCATGCGTGAACGTGAGCTTGAATCGATTCCTTACATTGCAAACTCTTGGCAGGGAAAGCAGGTGACTCATCATTTTAGTTCTCAAACTGAGCAGGACTTTGTCTACCAACAGCAAGCTAGTTGCGTCACCAATTCGTTCCACAGTTGCCTTGCACTGATTAAATCAGGTGTTGGTATCGGTGTGATTCCAGATTTCTGCATTCCTCAGTTATTTGGTGATGTTGTCGACGTGCTGCCAAGCTTTGAATTACCCACCAACACGGTTTATGCGCTAAATCCATTCGCTTCAAATACGCCTATCGCTATCAAGCTGTGTATCCATGCGTTGGAAGAAAAGCTTAAGCAGAATTTAGTATAAGCTTTCTATCGTTGGTAAAATCCGGTGCTTAACCATATTTACTAATAAAAGAAATAACATGTTTATTACTCAGTAATTCAATCTTGTCGATAGTCAGTACGCAATAGCGGTAGTTTTTGTTTTTGAAGGTGATGTTCGACTTTTCTTCTGTTGGTTCTGAAAACTTCCATATTTCAAATCCAAGGTTTTTCATCAGCTCCAATGCATTTGGGTTTTTGATCATCATAGAGAATTTCTTGATCTTAGTATTGCTTGCAAGAAGCTTCATATCGGAAATCAGGTTCGCAATAGATTGTTCGCGCTTCTCAGAGTGACCGCTAACCACAATGTAATTTAAGTTCTGGTTAGAATCTAAAGAGCAAGCTTGCTTAATATGTAGATGCTTATTTTGGTATTGCTCGAATACCTCTTCGTTGAAGAAAAAACCTAGGCTATGACTAACAATATCGCCATTAACATCGACCATTTTTCTGCCATGCGCCTTTTTTTCACTGCAATAGAGAAACAGGTCGATAGTATCAAGAGCTGAAGGATCCACCTTTGTATATTGTGAAATCAGCTTTATTCTATCTATTACTGATTTGTCATTCTGATCTGTCATTAGTGGCATGATCTGACAGTCGCAGCCTTCTTCTATTTCCCCTTTAGTGATAGACGATATTCGGCTTTGAAACGAAAAGAACCTCTCACGAAGGAAGTCTTCAAGTAATGCACTGTCTTCGTTATCTTCTGAATCAAAGGATTTCAACGTTGTATACAAGTCCAGACCAAGGCAGTCCAGTAGCTTTAGGGCTTTGTAATTACTTGGCTTTACTTTGCTATTTTCCCATCGATTTATCGTTACGACATCTACAGAGCTGAATTCATCATCTAAGTGATTAATGTATGCCGCAAAATCCTTTTGCGTTAACTTCAATTTCTTGCGCGCTTCGCGCAGTAATTGCGGAAATTTCATCATGGCAGAATATTCATCTTTGATTAGTGACATTACGTTCCGATTCGTCAGATAGTCTATTTTATCAATCGTTAATATACAGTAGCTATAATATTTATTTTTGAATGTAATATTACATTTTTTAGCAGAAGGTTCTGAAAATTTAAATACTTCAAACCCCACACTCTTCAAGAGTCTCATCATATTGGGGTCTTTTACTAAAACAGAATATTTTTTAATGTTTTTGTTCTGAGAAAGTAACTGTATATCTGAAACTATATGCTCAATAACATGATCTCTTGTCTCTGAGTGTGAGCTTATATTAAAATAATTTATGCTTTTGCTTGAATTTAAAGAGCAGGCCATTCTTAGATCTAGCTCTTGAGTTTTTAATGTTTCAAATTGATGGTCTTCAAAGAAAAAGCCTACGTTGTGACTCACAATGTCACCATCTACATTGATCAGTTTGTGACCATGTGCTTTTTTCTCACAGTAGTAGAGATATAAATCAATTTGGTCCAATGGCGAAATATCGACTTTTGTGAATTTAGAAAGTAGTTTGATTCTGTCGATAACGCCAGTGTCACACGGCTCTGACATTAAAGGCAGTGACTTAAAGTTGCGTTTGCCTTGTTGTTGATTCAGGCCTGATAGAGCTGAAATTCTACTTTGAAATGAGCCATAGGATTCGTTTAAAAACAGTTCGATTAACGTGTCTTTTTGTTCGGAATTAAAGCTCCTTATTGTCTCAAACAAATCTCCGCCAAGGTACTGTAATATCTTGAGTGCTTTGTATGTACTAGGCTTTACCTTACTGTTTTCCCAACGATTTATCGTTACGACGTCAACCGCATTAAACTCGTCGTCCAGCTGATTTAAGTAGGTTGCAAACTCTGTTTGTGTAAATTGAAGTTCCTTTCTGAAGTTACGTAACAACTGTGAAAACTCACTCATTAAAACATTAACCTTCTGATAATTAACTCAATGTCTTGATTCTAATTTAGACATCAGATTCTCTATTTAACATCTTCAGTAATTTGTTTTTTACAGATGTTAATTGTTCGGATTATTTGAACTGTATGTTGCGCATGTCCCTAATAGGCTAAGTGCCAAATTAGTGACGTCAAATCTATGGCTTTTTGCCTAGACACTTGTCAATCTACTGTGAAGTGCGCGTTAATGTTCAGATACAACCTTGCCTTTTTCTTATCTATTTTATTGATTCCATTTGCCTCCTATGCGGACACAACGGGTCTTGTTATGGATCTGTCTGTTGACAGCGCGTCTTACGACAACGACCAAGAGGTGGCTTATACGCTTGTTTTAACGAATGAGTCGGATAAAGCTATTGCTGAGTTGGACGTTAAGGATGAGCTGTTAAATATCTTAACGACAGATGACCAAGGGAATAATGTCAGCGCGTTCTCGCAAGTCTCGACTCAAGCGCAATCCTCCTTCCTTTCATCTCCAGGTGATTACAGTCGCTTCGGAAACTTAGATGCATCAGGTGTGCGTATTGCGGCTGGTGGGTCGGTGACCTACACCATGGTCGCCACCGTTTCTGGTGACGCAGCCGGTACGATTGATAACGTCGCAAGTGCGAGCACTGGACTGTTGGATGCTGTTGAATCAAATACAGAATCCATTCAGCGTGGTGTGTACCAACATGATGTTGTTGTTTCGGTCGATAAGACGAACTATCAACTCAATAACAAGCTCACCTATAAGATTAAGGTTTCGAACACTGGCGATACGTTTATTCAGGCGCTCGACGTTCAAGATGTCCTTTCAGATATAAAGGCACTCAATATTGAAGGGGCTTTGCAACAAGCCTTTACTGACAACGTTAATTCAGTTAGCAAGGTTGAAGGCAGCAAAAGCGATCCAGGCACCTTCGCCGAATCAGGGGACTTATCAGTAAGTGCTGCGTCGATTGATATTGGCGGGTCTGTGACTTACGAAATTCAAGCAACTGTTGCCGACAATTTAGTCGGCGACATTGTTAATGACGACATAACTGCTGAAACACGCGATGACTTGGTTACAGTTGATGAGGTTATCACTCCACCCACTGAGCCTAGTATCACCCTGACACATACCTTGAACCAATCGGATAACTACCTAGTCGACGATGAGTTTTCCTATACGGTCACGGTTGCCAACCAAGCAAACTCCGGTATTGCTTACCATTATTCGGTTCAGCAGTTTCTTGCAGATCTTGAAACCGATCTAGGTAACGATGTCAGCAACGAAAAGAACGCAACTGACACGGTTGGTAACCCTTACGATTTTTGGACTAATGAAGTGAGCTCAATCGGTTCTAATAGCCTTTCAGAACTCAATGCATCTGGAAAGGAGTCCAACAAGTCACTAGAAGACAAAGTGTCTATCTATCCCGGTGAGCAGATTGTTTATTCCGTTGTGGTGGACGTTAGCCCTGTGTCTATTGGTCAAATCCCCCAAGTTGTTGCCCGAGTAGTTGATGCTGATGGCCTCGCAGATTCTGGCGATGCTTTGGCTAATATTCTTGATTCGAAAGGCGTTCTGACGACGTCATCAAGTCAAATTACACGTAATAAGAACACCACAGATACTACTTATGTTCCGGGGATAGCCGGTGATAACGAAGTGGTCTATGACATTGTTATTTCTAACAAGGACACAGAGTTTTTTGCCAACGATATTGAAGTTGTCGATAAATTTGCTTGTATCGTGACAGAGCAAGCGGATGGCTCTAACGCTTCAGCATTTTCCGAGTGGAAGCTTGAAGTCGCCGATAGAAGTGGTGACGGATCGAACTATGGCTCATTTAATTACAATACTTGGACAACAAACGACATCAATTTGAAAGTCGACCTCGCACCTGAGGGCTACGTTCATTATAAGCTGACCGCAAAAGTGGCAGACACCAGTGTGGGTCAGATTGTTGATGATGGTACCGATGCCGGCTTGTGCTTAGGGGATAACTTAGGCGAGTCGGGCTCTGGCGTTCAAATGCCAAACTCGAAACTAAAAGTCCAAAAGGGAGTTGATTCTCGTTACTACTCAGCTGGCGGCACCCTGAACTACGACATCACGGTAGAGAATAACGGTGACGGCTACGCGATTGATATACCGGTTTATGATGATTTAGTCTCTGTCATGACTCAGTCTATTAATGATACACCGACTAAAGCGTATTTGAGCTGGATTATTACTGCGAAATCTTATGCCTCTGACGGCTCAATTTCGACAAACAGTGATCCCGGCTTTACTGGTCAAATTGAAGGTAATCAAAGCAATAAACTTATCCTGGACGAGAAGGCTAAGCTGGCCCCACACGATAAGATCGTTTATAGCATTGCAGCGATCGTAAACCCCATTGCCGATGATGAAATCCGTAATGAAGTGACGGTCGACAGCGTGCTTTATTCCGACAGAGGCTCATACCCACGAGATTACTACTTAGTATTGGATAAGCGTGTTGATGGTCATAACGAACAAAACGCGTATACCGACACCACCAATACTGTCACTTATACGATCAGCATTACCAACCCAGCAGGGAACGGTTTCGCCTCTAACATCAATGTCAAAGATGAAATCAGCACCATAGAAGCTGAGCTCCTTCACGAGCCGGGTGAAACCAAGCCCGTGTTCTCATCGTGGACGATCAGTGCAGAAAGAGAGGCAGACTCTCCGTGGGTGAAAGCTGTGACTGACCCTGGATCGTTCTCGGATAACAATGATCTGGATGCCACCGCTCAGATCCCGCCAGGTGCGACGATTACTTATACCATTGTTGGGACACTCGATCGCAGTGTCGACAGTGAGATTCTTTGGGGAGCATTCACCAATACCGCAACAGTGACAGGACCAGATACTAATCTATCGGATACGGTACGTACCTATCCTAGCGAGCCGAATCTTGTAGTCGCTAAGACCGCTCAAAATACCGACTTTGTTGTAGGTGAGCGCGCTACGTTCGATATTTATATCTATAACCGCGGTGTTGGCTATGCAAATGACGCAACGGTACAAGATAGTATTTCAGCGCTTAACTTCTTTAATAGTTGGACAATTGTAGGTTCGACCAACACAGATAAACCGGGTTCTCGTTACGGTGACATTGCTAACGACACTGACATCGATACCGACGTTGATATCACTCCCGGAGGGTGGGTTCACTATGAGGTGAGCGGCATTGTTAAGTCTGACTATGAAGAAGAACAAGTATCGAACCGTGTTGATGTTTACGATCCTATTACAGACCGTGACCACAGCTCTTCCGCTCAAATAGATAACTCACACAGTACCTATGACATCAATGTTTCACTAGCTAAAACGACCGATGTTGTCCGTTACACACCGGGTGAAGATCTCACCTATACCATCGTTATTGGCAATAACAGCGACACTGATGAGACTGATCTTATCTTCATGGATCGCCTGAGTGAGATCACTACTACGCTAGCGAATGATAAAGATGGTGAAGTAGAAGATGTTCTTAATCAAAACCCGTTTGACTATTGGTCTGTTGATACTGGCTCTGGTTTTGGCCCTCAAACGACTGAAGATGTGGAGTTCCCAGTTTCAATTCCGGCCAAAGACTTTGTCACGGTGCGTATTAAGGCGCATGTCAAAGACAATGCGGTATCTAACGGTGTAGCGGACAGAGACGGCGGCATAATCCGCAACGAAGCCGTGCTGATTCATGATGATAATGCCGGTTGTACTGACGATTGTGAGTATGCCAAACGTGCCGTGGCTGAAAACCATCAGGTACATAATAACGGCGGCGTTATTCGCACTACTAACATTAACCGCTACTCTCCGGGAGATGAGTTGACTTATACCATTAGGTACAACTCTCAAGATGGACATGGTTATCGAAACAACGTAGACGTTAACGAACTGATTAATGACATATCAGTGGAGCTACAAGATGGCAATTCAGGTAATCCATTTTTCGATGATTCGGTAGGTTCAAACAAGTTTACGGTGGCGGTTGCTAAGAGCGATCCTGCGAACGCGGGTACAACAGATGGTACCAAAGACGGTGATGTTGCGAACGACACTGACATCGTAACCTCGATTGATATCGATGCTGGCGAAGACGTGACTTACACAGTAACAGGTACCGTAAGACCGGATGCGGTCGGTAATATTCATTATCGAGATACCGTCGTGATTCCCGATGACTACCATTTAGATTTTGATAAAACGACTGATGAAGCGGTGTACGAGCCCGCTCAAACCGTGACCTATCACTTAGTGATTGAGAATGACGGCAAAGGTAACGCTCACGATATTCCAATCGTCGATAACCTCGAAGATATTACGGTCAGCTTAGTGGATGGTAATACAGGACCAGCGTATTCAGATTGGACCATCACATCGATCGCAACTGGAACTGATTCTGAGTATGTGGATGCGGGCGCAGGTGCTGGCAATGTTTACACATCAACCAACAGTAACCTAAATGTTGAAGCCGATATTCCAATGGGCGCTAAGCTTGAGTACCAAGTTGTCGCGACCATCAATGACAAAGCCAATGGCGATGTTGTTAACGTTCTAACCGTCGATGGCGACACGATATCTCATGATATTCGTCAAGAAGCTCGAAAAGTTGATTTTGAAAAGAACATTCTGGCGTATTACGACACGGATGGTAATGAGTTGGTTGGTGCTACCAATTACATGCCTGGCGGCTACATCGAGTATGAAATCCTAATCGAGAACATCGCATCGGCGCACGTTGATGACATCAGTTTACGTGATGATATCGACCAGATAACGACTCAATACTACGATGGAACTCGCGGTTCGGCGTTTGATAGTTGGACGATTGAAACTTTCGCTGATGGATCGGGGATTTCAGATCCTGATGTAGATAACTCGATTAAAGACAATCAACCGATTGATACGCACTTTGATATATCGGCAGACAACTTTGGCGGTGTAGTATTGTCATCGTTTGTGCGTTACGTCATCAAGGCCAAAATCAGTCCGAAAGCAGTAGGTTCTTTCACTAACCGAGCGTACATCGATGAAGATGACGGAAATGAACTAATTGCCGTATCTCCACCTGCAAAGATGGCTGAGCCTGAAATTTCGTTCTCTAAGAAAGCATTTTATGACGCAGGCCTCTCCTCGGCAAAGACTGAGTATTCTCAAGTCGCTGGTGAAAGTGAGGTTTACTACCGAGTTCAAATTAAGAACACGGGTAATGGTATTGAGTATGGTTCTCGCCTTGAAGATACTATTTCTGCAATTCAGACTCGCATTGCAGAAGATGCCTCGACGTCTGGCACTGACCCTATCGGCCAGCCATTTTTATCTGGTTGGGAAGTGCAGCTAGAAAAAACGGCAGCGGTAGGTTCGATTACAGACGCGGTTGACTTCGTTTCTGGTAATAACGTCAATATTGATAACGACATTGTTATCGCGCCTCAAGAAAGCCTAACGTTCACCATCCATGCTGAGATTCGTGAGGATGCGTTGGGCGATATTCAAAACAAAGCGAATTATGACGGTAAGGTTCGTACTGCGACTCTAATGCCACTAGGAAATAATATCAGTGTTGAAAAACGCGTGGTGTCGATTAACGGCAACCCGTTCAATGATGGTGATACCTATCTTCCGGGTGACGAAGTTGAGTATGAATTTGTAGTTACAAACCCTGAAAACGGTTGGGCGAATGATATTCAGATCAAAGACACAATCACAGACATTCAAGTCGAAGTGATTGGCGGTAAAACGGAATCCGCTTTTGTTTCTGGCGATATCACCCATGAAGTCAGCAATGGTATTGATGCCAACGCTGATACTTATGTACCAAGCTACAACACCAGCGGCAACCTTGATATTGAAACCGATATTGCCGCGGGAGAAGTGCTGACCTTTAACTTAACCGGTGTCGTTCGTGACGACGCTTTGGGCACGATTGATGCGAACCAAGTGACCGCAGGAAGTGGCTCTGCGACGTCGCAAGTGATACCACCTAAAGATGCCGAGCTCGATTACTTCAAAACTTTGGTTTATACCGATGGTGAATCGGCAGGGTGTTCTGTTCCTTCAAACGATGGCAGCGGTTGTACTTACGCACCACGTGGTGATGTTGAGTACCAAGTTACGTTAGATAACACAGGCGATAGCATCGCAAATGATGTGAGCGTTATCGATGCGATTCACACCATTAAAACCGAAGATGGCGATGATGCGTTCTCTAGCTGGACAACGGCTATTGCGGTTGAACCTGTTGGCACTTATGACGTGCAAGGTAACTACAACGGTAGCGTCCCATTGAATGCAACTGTCGATCTTCGTCCTGGTGAGCGTATTGTGTTTGACGTGAAAGGCATCGTGTCGACTTCAGCGACAGGCACTATTACCAACACGGCGCAAGTGAACGGTGATAACACCAACGACATCGTACTTGATCCGGGTCGCTCGAATATCCTAATTGATAAATGGACGGATACGCCTGAGTACGTGCCGGGTGGAACAGTGAATTACTACATCGACATCACCAACGACGATGTGGATTCTGGCCTGTTTTCGATTCGTGACATCATCAGCGGCTTTGAAGTCGAAACCGTCGATGGCTCAATGAAAACGGCATTGACAGAATGGACGGTTGATTACGATGTGCTTTATAACTCGGCGCCGTCAGATCTCAACGCTAATGACTTCTCGGAGCTTGATAAGCTAGTTGGTCAAAACAGTCCAGACATCGATTTACCTGCCGAATCGATCAAGATGGCAGGACGTGACGATGCAGGTACGGGTGGCGGCGATAAGTACACCGTTGTCCGTATTCATGTTCAAGGCAAGGTACGAGATGACGCGATTGGGCGCTTTACCAATACGGCTTATCTACGACATGGTTTGGACGATTCGAAGATCGCTCGCTTACGAGAAGGCTTTATCACGCCGAAGTCGGGTCAATTGGTTCTAACCAAAGAAACGACGCCAATTGCAGAACCTGATGCCAAATACCAACCGGGTCAACCAATCTCCTACAAGATCACTGTGGCTAACACGGGTGAAGGTTACCTTGTCGATCAAGTTCTAACCGATCGTATCGACACCATCATGACAGAGGTGGCTAACAGCCCAGATCAAGAACAAGCGTTGACAGGTAATTGGGTCATTAGTGACGAACAGCTTGATGGCAGTGGCGATCCAGCACTGAACGCTCGCAAAGATGTGGTTAATAACACGCAGGGTTATAGTGCGACTTACAGCATTCACCCGGGTGACAGTTATTCATTTGTCGTGACCAACACTGTTAATGATAAAGCCAAAGGCGAGATCACTAACGTCGTTAAAGTTGATAGCGACGACGGTGAGCACTCTGCAGACGCGACCTACACTCCAGAAGACGCGCAAGTTGAGATCACTAAAGAGGTCGATAAAGCAGAGTACCTTCCGGGAGAGGCACTTCAGTACACCGTAACTGTTAAGAACAACGGCTTAGGTTGGGCTGAAGATGTTGCTATTGAAGATGCGCTGAAGTCGGTTGAAACCACGATCGCAGGTGGTACGACTGAACAAGCTTTTGACCCTGCTTCAATCCAAATATCTGCGGTATCGACAACGGGTGAAACCCCAGTACCGGATGCAACCCGTGGTGAAGACCTTAATGAGACGCTCGATATTGCGCCTCAAGACAGCATTGTTTTCACTATTCAAGTGACGACTAATCCGTTGGCGACAGGCGATATCACTAACATTGCATCAGCGACCTTTGACGGCACAACATTTGATAACAGTGCTACCAGTACTCCAGTGTTGGCGACGGTTTCGGTCAAGAAGACGGTTGATACGCCATCGTATGAAGTAACCAAGCTGATTAACTACGACATCACCGTAATCAACAGCTCTGATGCGTTTGCATCTGGTGTTCAACTTCAAGACATCATCAGTGATATTCAAGTCGACACGACGGCTGATAAACAAGAGTCGGCATTCCTGCTTTGGGAAGTGAGCTTTGAAGCTTCCGACGATCGCTCTGTTGTCACTCCCAAGACGTTCGACTTGAGTGAAGATATCGATGTGAGTATGGATGTGGCGCCACAAAGTACCGTGACATTCCATGTTAAGGCGTTGATTCGTACGACAGCGATTGGTGATATCAGCAATACGGCAACCATCACTTACAACGGTGCCCCACAAGACTCTACCGTTACGATTACACCGAAAGACTCTGAGTTTGTTGCGACGAAAACTAACGTACAAACCGAGTATGAGCCGGGTGGTGAGCTGGAATTCTTGATTACCATTGAAAACACCTCTAACAACTACATCAGCGATTTAAGTGTTGTCGATGACATGAGCACGATAGAGGTGGGCTATTACGATGGTACCACTGGGCCTGCTTTTGTTGCTGGAACCACTTCTTTGGTTGTTGAGTCAACCACGGTAGGAACGACGACGGAGCAAATTAGCCCGATTGAGTACAGTGTGGATATTGCACCGCACGGCACAGTTGTGTTCCGCTCAAAAGGCACCGTAGTCGATACCGCGACCGGACACATCATTAATACTGCGCAAGTAGATGGCGGCGATGTTATCAGTCCTCCAGTTCAAACAGTTGCGGCTGTGGTTCAAGCTGAGCTGTTTACCGATGCCCCGTATTACGTGCCGGGAGAGCAGGTTGAGTATCACTTAGTGGTGCAAAACATAGGCCGAGGTATAGCCAAAGATGTCGCGCTTTACACCCAGTTCTCTGAATCCATGGGTGATCATATTGATGGTAATTTTAGTAATGCGTTTGATGAATGGACACTAACGGCAACATCAGAAGGGGCTGAAACTCAACCTGGCACCTTTGATGACGACAAAGACCTGTTCACCTTGGTCGACATCGCGCCGGGCGGCAAGATTGATTACACGTTCACATTGACGGTCAATGAAGACATGCTGACTAACATCGATGTGCTTGGTTACTACCTCGACTTAACTGGCAGCCCAGCGATGCGCGCTCGTTCTAAGGGCATGTTGGCGTCTGAAACCTCGATGCAGGCAGTGGCAGACCAAGTATCGGCTTTGGATTTACCGCCAGTGGGTGCTGATCTGGTTGTTGAAAAACGTTCAGATAAACCTGAATACACCGAAGATGACGACAGTGTCACTTATTACTTAGCCGTGACTAACAATGGTCAAGGTAACGCGGCCAATGTTCGTCTAACCGATGAGATCAGTGAGCTACAAAACAGCACAGGTAATAAAGTCTTTATCGATTGGACAATTGAAGGTGTGGAAGTCGACGACTCGGGCGCGGTTATTCAGCGTAATTCTTTCCCGTCGAATAAAGACTTAGACACCACCGTTAACCTGAAATCCAACAAACGAAATGCTTACGCGTTTGAAGTGGTGGGCACGCTAGGTAAGGGCTTGGATGATGACATTACCAATACCTTCACGGCGACTGAATCTGACGGTACTGAAACCAGCGACAGTGTAACTACTCACATCAAGAAGATTCCTGATAACTCTGGGGAGTTGGAGCTGACCAAGTCTGCGCTGCAAGATACCGCGCAAGTTGGCGATGCGGTTGAGTACGAGATCATCGTTGAGAACAACAATGAATCTTACTTTAAGAACGTGACGGTGGAAGACCGTTACCCAGGTGGTCTGAAATACATCGTGGATACATCAGAAGTTGTGCTAAGCGGCATTGATGGTGAGTTTGGTACAGAAGACGATCAGGTTATCTCTCAAGAGCCATCAGACACGGGCAAGTTAATGTTCACATCGTTGAACTTTGATCCGGGCGAGAAGCTGCGTATTCGTTACTTATTGCGTGTCTCGGTAGGAGCAACGTTTGGTGATTACATCAACACCGCAGTAGCAAAGGTTGATGGCACGGCTGTTTCTAATGAAGACACCGCCAAAGTAACCGTAGAGCCGGACAAGGTGTTCGATACCTCATCGATCATCGGTAAAGTTTTTGAAGATCACAACAAAGATGGATTCCAAGCCGATGCAACCGCGTTTGATGTTGAGCTAACTGCGAACTTAGCAACGCAAGGCTACATCGCTGATTCGACGCACATCATTCGTGATGGTCAAGACGTTGCTATTCAAGATGGTGCGATAACCACTGCACTTGAGCAAGGCTTGGATCTTGGTGATCTTTGGGGACATTCAGTGAACCGAACGCTGCCAGAAACCAGCAAAGTGGTTATTCAATTTAAAACTCGCACACAGCAGAGCTTTGATTTCTACGTCACGACCGATGCGGGCTCTCGCATCGAGTTCGACGCACAAGGTCAGATTCAGTTTAAGCATGAATCGGACAAGAAAAAGGGACTGAGTGCGGAAAACCTCAATGTAACCAGAAACCTATATCGCGATGGCGAGGATTACCTGTGGGAAATCGTTATCGAGAACAAAGGTATCTACGAAGATGGTATTCCGGGCGTTAAGTTGATGACGGTTGAGGGAATCGTTATTTACACAGACCAGTACGGTCGTTACCACGTGCCCGACCAATGGGTACTCAATAAGAAAGGTAAGAACTTCCTAGTGAAGTTGGACACTGATTCGCTCTCCACCTCCATGGAAGTAGTAAGCGAAAACCCGAAAGTGTTGCGAATTACCCCGAACAAGCTCACCAAGTTCAACTTTAGCGTTCATCGTAAAGACCAACAAAGTGAACAGAAGTAAGCCATTGGAACCGTATCTGGAAATTGTATGAAAGTATTTAGTAAGTCTCGTTTAGCGACGTGTGTGTTAACGGCCATTCCTGTGATGGCGGTAGCGAAAGACACAGGTAAGCTTGAAAAACTCGGTTCTGAGACGACTGGCATTGAAATCACTAAGCCGAACCAAGATCAAGATAGTTCGCGTATTTACCTAGAACAAGGCGCTATTTGGGCAAGCCGTGACATCACTCGCTTTGACCCAGTATTAGATGTCAGTGTCAGCGATGAGTTGGAAGTCGAGCAGGGCGCACTGCGAGACAGTGTCGGTTTCACCATCACGACTAACTATGGTTACTACATCAAAAGGTACCAGTTGGAAGTGTACCGAGTGGGTGACTTTGGCTTGTCTGAGCCAATCGCTGTGCTTGAAGGCGACAAACTGGCGAACGACTCTGACATCAATTGGGATGGTCAAATTGATGTTGATTATCAGTTTGAGGTCGGTGAGCAGCTGATGTTCCGCCTAAAAGCGTGGGACAAAGATGGCAACATGGATGTGACCACCGTTGGTGTGACTGACTTAGTCAAGCCGGACTCTAAAGTCGAGATCGATCGAAACGATAACGACGATGAAGAGAGTAAAGATAAAAGCTACGGCCAAGCTAAGTTGATGCGTCATAACATCCCGACCAATGCGGGTTTAGCCAAGTTCATTGGTACCGGTTTGAAAGGCGTTGATGAAGTTATCATCGGTGAAGATGAATTTGATGTCGAAGACGGCAACTTATACGCAGAGCAGTACTTACCTACAGACTCCTACATTTTCCCTACCAAGGTTGTGTTTGATAACGGTGATGAACGTCGTTACAAGCTGTACGTTCGTATTCCAGATACGTACTACGCACAAACCGGTTTGGCTGATCTTTATGTTGGTAAGAATAATGTGTCTGGTAATAGCGATGCATTAAGTGTCGATGACCAGTATCAAAATGACATCTATAACCAAGGTCGTTTAGCGTACTTTGGTCAGGGTAAATTTGGCGACAAACTTCGTGTAACAACTCACTTTGATACGCGAGAAAGTGAAATCAAAGACATGTTCAAACATCCGTTCGCCTCAGACGATTCGGATGTGTTCGATATCCTCGAAGACGACGATGAGCTTTATTACGGTAACTATGGTGACAGCTCAAACATCGAAAAAGTGGTCAACACCAAGGGCAAGGTTTACCTCAATGTGGAATACGATAAGTCTCAATACTTGTGGGGTAACTACAACACGGGTTTAACAGGCACTGAGAACAACGATTACAACCGTAGCCTCTATGGTTTCAAAGCTGATTATCGCACTCGCGATACTACACAATACGGTGAAGATCGTCTGAACATGGTCGGTTTTACCGCAGAAGCAGATTCGTTGTATGCACACGATGAGTTCTTGGGTACAGGCGGCTCTCTGTACTTCCTTCGTCATGGTGAAGCGGTACCGGGAAGTGACAAAGTTTACGTCAAAGTAAAAGATGAATCTGGCCTAGTGCAGAATGAAATCCCACTTGAGCCGGGCGTCGACTATGACTTTGACCCGTACCAAGGTCGCATTATTTTGACCAAGCCACTCGATAACATTCTATCCGACAGCTTTGGCAGCGTGATTGAAAACGGCGATGATTACGAAAACTTTCTGGTTGTCGACTATGAGTACGTCCCACAAGGTTCAGATTCATTAGATGCGATGTCTTACGGTGGTCGTGCTAAAGGTTGGATCAACGATTACGTTGGTGTTGGCGTGACGTATGCGACTCAAGAAAAGGACAATCAAGATTACGAGTCTTATGGAACGGACTTAACGCTACGTGCAACAGAAGGTACCTACATTAAGGCTGAGTTTGCACACAGTGAAGGTACTCAAACTGAGTCGAATTTTGTCTCTGTTGATGGCGGCTTAACCTTTACGCCAATTGGCGACACATTGGAAGACCGCGAGGGCGACAGTGTCCAAATCACAGCTGTCACCAGCCTTTATGATCTTGCTCCAACCATTTTTGGTGCTGTTGGTAATGACCTGAAACTTTGGTATCGAGACAAAGACGCGGGATACAGCTACGCAAGCAGCAGCGATGATTTAGAGCAAGAGGCATACGGTGCTGAACTTCGTTTGCAAGCTACCGATCGCTTGGCGGTTCTCTCTCGCTTCTCGACCAATGAAGAGCGCGATGTCGATGGTAATCTAGAAACAGATACTGAAACGATTGAGATTGAGACTCAAGTTAAAATCACCGAGCACATTAAGGTTTCGGCGGCAGGGCAACAAACTGAAGAGCTTAACCAAAACGACGAGCACAGTGATGCCACCTTAGCGGGTGTGCGTTTGGAATACATGTGGGACAGTGAGAACAGCGTTTACGTCAAAGGGCAAAAGACCGTCGACCAGTCGGATGACTATGATGAAAACGACAGCGCGTCGATTGGTGCTGAATTCCAAGTGTTGGAAGACTTGTCTCTTGGTGGCGAATACACCGATGGCGACCGAGGCCAAGTAGCAGAAGCGACTGTGACTTACGATGTATCCGATGACCACTCAACCTACGTAACTTATGTAGATGATAACTACGAAGGCCAAAACAACGTGATTGTTGGTCAGCGTGCAGATCTCACCAGCAGTGTCGATTTTTACCAAGAGAACCAGTTTGTTGATGAAAATGATGGTCATGGCCGTATCGACTCATACGGCTTTGGCTACGATGTGACGGAAGATGTCGAGATGGGGATTGGTTATCAGCTTGGTGAAATTGAAGATGACCAGAACATTACCACAGAGCGTGAATCTATCAGCTTCAATGCCTCAATTGACCTAGATGACATAACCCTTAGCCACAAATTTGAATACCGAGTGGATAAGAGTGAAGACGACCCTGACATCGCTCAGCGAGAACTTCAACAAATCGTGACGACCAACCGTTATACGCATCACTTAACGGAAGAGTACACGCTATTTGGTAAGTTTAACTACTCAATCACGGAGAGCGAAACCACGGGCGAAACCATGGCGCAATTTACTGAAGCCACTGGCGGCCTTGCGTATCGTCCGATCTACAACGATCGACTTAATTTACTGAGCCGCTACACGTATATTGCAGATTTCGATCAACTGGATCGCGATGTGGATTATCAAGACGAAACCAGTCAGATCATTGAAGTTGAAGCGATCTATTCGATTGACCAACATTGGGACGTCGGTACTAAGTACGCCCATAAAGACAAACAGCAAGCTTTTGAACGAGCATCTGGTGCGAATGAGATGGTTAAAAGTGACATCGACCTATATGGACTTAGCGCTTCTTATCGCGTGATGAAAGAGTGGGATGTGACGGGTGAATACCACTGGAAAACAGACACACTCAACGATGAGCTAGAACACGGTGCGCTAGTTTCGGTGAACAAGCACATTGGCGAGAACTTTAAAATGGGGATTGGTTATAACTTCTCTGCGTTTGATAGTGACTTAACCAATGATGACGACTACGACGCATCCGGTGTGTTCATTAACTTAGTCGGTAAGATCTAAGCCTGCCCCAAAGTGGGTTGAAAGTTAAGAGTTGAGAATTCGAAGTGACAGTTAAGAGTAAGATGAAAACAATTATTTTCCTAATAAGCGCAGTGATGAGTACTTTGCTGCTGTCCGGCTGTGCAACCGACACCTATGTGAGTCAGGAGAACCGAGACAAGTTTGCTGGTATCGATGTGTCTAAGTTTTTAATCAGCGAGTGTTTGGCGCCAGAGCGTGAGGTGCATATCGCCATCGCAGAGCATTTTGCGTTTGATAGATATCAATTACGCGACCTCGACAAGATCAACTTAGATACCTTTGTTAAAGAGATCAGAGGCTTAAAAGGGCGCATCACGATTGTCGGCCATACTGATTTCAAGGGTTCTCTCGAATATAATGAGCGCCTTTCACAGCGCCGTGCTAAATCGGTCGCAGATTATTTGAAAGGGCAACTAGACCCAACGCAATATGACTGGGAAGTGAAACATCTTGGTGAGACTCAACCTCTTCTGTTTGGTAAGACAGATAAAGACCGAGCGGAGAACCGCCGTGCATTTATCGTGTTTGAAGAAGCTCAGAAGTACGAAGAGATGCCTTTCTGTGAGCCGCCAAAACCAGAACGTAAAGTTTATATGGCAATGACGCCGCACTTCGATTTCGATAAGTCAGTACTTAAGCAAGAAGACCTAACTCAGTTAGATGACTTCACAACTAAGTTGAGTGGCCTGCAAGGTAGCATTATGGTAGCAGGGCACACCGACCAATCGGGTTCACTTTCTTACAATGAAAAGCTGGCAGAGCGCCGCGCAGAAACGGTGGTTGAATACCTCAAAACCAAACTCGATCCTAAGCAGTTTATCTGGGAAGTGAAGTCATTTGGTAAGTTGCAGCCTGCGATTAATGAACGCTCTGAAAAAGCCGATGCATTAAACCGCCGCGCGTTCATTGTGTTCAAAGAATCTGATATTACCGCCGAACAGCAAGCTCTTGCTGGCAGTGAACAAGAAGCGGTGAGCAGCGAGAGCGATTAGAGTTCACCGAAGAATAACGAATAGTTGCCTTTACAATAAAACGCAAAAAGCCCCATACGTTGGTAATGCCGATCAGTTAAA
>NZ_JBFROH010000078.1:0-463 GCF_041471425.1 Vibrio sp. 10N.261.52.C2
CATCGCCAGGCTTTAAATTTTTAGAGTCGTTTTTAAACGGTTCTTGAATTGCTGATATAGCTCAGCCCGGTAGAGCGCACCCTTGGTAAGGGTGAGGTCCCCAGTTCGAGTCTGGGTATCAGCACCATATTTAGTTGATTTGATTATTCAAGTTAACAACAGAATTTGTTTGACGACCATAGCATTGTGGACCCACCTGATTCCATGCCGAACTCAGAAGTGAAACACAATAGCGCCGATGGTAGTGTGGGGCTTCCCCATGTGAGAGTAGGACATCGTCAGGCTCAAATTGCTTTATGCTGAATAGACACTGCGGAGTGGTAGTTCAGTTGGTTAGAATACCGGCCTGTCACGCCGGGGGTCGCGGGTTCGAGTCCCGTCCACTCCGCCACTTATTAGAAAGCCTAGTCTTATGACTAGGCTTTCGTCGTTTCTGGCTATCGATAATACCAATCCGGAAAAT
>NZ_JBFROH010000079.1:0-234 GCF_041471425.1 Vibrio sp. 10N.261.52.C2
CGTATGGCAACTAACCAAGGTTTTTGGTTGTCATTAAGAAGGGTTAATTCTCAATGACTGTTTGCCGGACTCAATTTACTTTTTGTTTCCACTTTTTAATAAAAAGTAGAATCAAAAAATGAACAATCATTTCTGATCATTCGAATACAAGACACTTGAATGTGTTTGTTGTGTTTATCTAATGAAAGATAAACATTGAGAACTTTTAAATTTGATTGAATTACTCGTAAGTAA
>NZ_JBFROH010000080.1:0-1054 GCF_041471425.1 Vibrio sp. 10N.261.52.C2
GGCTTTGTTGCGTAATTCAATGGAACTAAATCAAGAACCTACGATCTGATCAGCTACCACCACTCTCTCTCGTAGCCTTATGCCTAAACCTCGTTACAAAACAACCAACTGGAAGCAATACAACCAATCACTCATTAACCGTGGTTCTTTGACCTTCTGGATTGATGAAGAAGCAATAAGTGGGTGGGCGCAAAGCAAACAGAATAAGCGCGGGAGGCCACGTCGGTTCAGTGATTTAGCTATTACGACAGCACTCATGGTGAAACGAGTTTTTTCTATGCCACTGAGAGCGCTGCAAGGATTTATCGACTCGATATTTAGGTTAGCCCATGTGCCGTTAAGTTGTCCGCATTACACCTGCATCAGTCGTAGGGCCAAGCAAGTTGAGGTCTCATTTAAGACTAAAACGAGAGGAGCGATACAACACCTAGCCATTGATGCAACTGGCCTTAAGGTTTATGGCGAAGGTGAATGGAAAGTCAAAAAACACGGTACGGATGGCAAGCGTAGAGTCTGGCGAAAGCTTCATATTGCCGTCGATACCAACACTCATGAGATCATTGCCGCCGAGCTAAGTTTATCGACGGTTACAGATGGCGAAGTACTCCCGAACTTACTGAAACAAACACGCCGAAGTATCCTTGAGGTGTCTGGTGATGGCGCTTACGACACGAGAGCGTGTCACGCTGCTATTAAGATGAAGGGAGCCATTGCGCTTATTCCCCCAAGAGAAGGGGCAGCCTTCTGGGAGCGTGGTCACCCTCGAAATCTCGCCGTGGGTTGCCAGAAATTATACGGCTCAAATAGGTATTGGAAAGAGCGGTATGGATACCACAAACGTTCATTGTCAGAAACAGCGATGTATCGAGTTAAACAGTTGCTAGGAGGACGATTGAGCTTAAGAAATTACAATGCACAGGTGGGTGAAACTTACGCGATGATAAAAGCGTTGAACAAGCTTACTGGGTTAGGTATGCCTGAAACTTGTCGTATTGATTAAGAAATACGCGAAACGGGGTAGTTCTATCTTTAAATTTAATTACGCAACAAAGCC
>NZ_JBFROH010000081.1:0-14454 GCF_041471425.1 Vibrio sp. 10N.261.52.C2
ACATTGGAGCATTGAAAATCAGATGCACTGGCGATTAGACGTTGGTTTTAAAGAAGATGAATGTCGGATACGTCGAGAGCAAGCCGGTGAGAATTTAGCAGTTATAATACATATAGCTTTAAATCTGCTGACGGAAGAAATCAGCTTCAAAGCAGGGATCAAAAGAAAGCAGAAAAAAGCGAACCGCAATAACGCTTACCTTTCGCAAGTCCTTGCAGGGCAAGGGGCTTCGTAATCTTGCCCTGAGGTCGAGCTTAGACAATGTCGGGTCGGCCTCAAGCAGTAACTCAAGCATCTCCTGCTGTGTTAAACCTCGCTCCTTTCTGGCTTGTTCTAAGAAGTGTGCAAACGTGAGTGGCATTCTTTGTCCTCGATAATCTCTATTATGGTAAGTATTGTTCGATTGCTTATGTAATTCAATCTTCTTTTATTAGAATTTAAACTATAGCTTATCGGGCAGGTTTTTATTATAGATGTAGATAAAACGAAGGTAGGTATTACTAGCTTTACTGTTGATGGTTTTATCGAATCGGCATTTTCGGCAAATGGAATTTTCAAATGCCCAATATTTCTTTTCCAGTGTTCCGCATAATTTATTTCGTCCTGTCACCGATGAGCGTTAACAAATTTAAACGCAGGAGCGGGATTACTAATTTATGAAATATTTAATCTTTAAAGGAAAGTAAAATGTTTAACTTCAAAAAAAGCGCACTAGCATCAGTTCTTCTTATGGGTATGGCAGTAAGTGCAGGTGCTAACGCATCTTCAAATGCTACTGTTATATGGAACGGCGTTGTTCCAACAACTAGCGCATCAGATGCACTTATCATCACTGGCCTAGGAGGTGATACAACAGCGCTTAACGGTACTATCACTCCAAGCTCAGACGGTGTGTTTGAATCAGATACTATCGTACTTGAGTCTCACTTAAATGATGGTGATGCTGTTACTCCTGTTGTTGGTGCATTAGCTTCAGCTAACTGGACTCTAGTTGATGCATCAGTAGCTTTTGACGGTGTGGCAAACCCATCTCAAGCTGTTGAGATTAATGTAAATGGTGCACCAGTAGCCGTTGGTGATGTTGTTTCTGGTGAAGAAACTATTTCAACTAAAGTTAAGCAGACTGCTGTATTACCTGAATCTGAAGTAGGTGGAACTACTGTTCAAGCATCAGTAACGGTTATGGCTGACCTTGTTTAATTTGTAGAAAATTCCCGATTCAAAGGCTCGTAGTAATTACGAGCCTTATTTCTCTACGATGGTAGTCAATATGAAAAAAGTTTTAATACTATTGGCTTTCATGAGTATGAATGCCAACGCCGATTTCAAAGTGCTTTACATTACTACGAGCCTCGATGTAGGCAAACTTTATACAAATTCAATTAATTCTGTTGAATTTATTCCGGCAGTTCTGGAGTTGACGTCAAATCAAGACAAAACAAAATTTGATGATGTTAATACCACATTAAGAATTGAAACAGATATACCTTTTGAGTCTTCGGATATTCCTTATATTTCAACGTTAACAAAAAATACGTCAATTTGTACGGACTACTCTGGAGTGAGCAATGTTCAGGATGATTTCGTTACATTAACGATTGACGGGAAAAGTTTGTCAGAGGGTGAATCCGTCTCTTTTTCAAATTTCAATTTAAATGATGGCGACAATAAGTATAGTGAGCATGACATTATATTAAGTTTTCAGTCATTTAAAGATATCATCACAGCGGGCCAAGCGGAGAGGTGTAATGGTGAGATAGAGTTCAATATAGAGGTAGATATATAATGTTCAGGTTCAAACTCATAACAATGGCAATCTTAGTGTTATTGCCTGTGTATTCGTATTCAAGTTATAGTCAAAATGTTCTTGAAGGTTTTGAAGAACTGTTTGAATTGAAAGAGTCAACAGTCCGTATACGTAACTTAGATGGTTCCCTTACTTCACCGATCCCATTTTTAACGTCGTTTAACACGTTAAAATTAGACTCGAATAATAAAAAAGCGATCGCACAGGTATCTGACTATTTAAATGATAATACAGTGTCGGCTGAGTACCAGCAGAAGATCATAGATCAATTAATGGTTGGCATACAAGATCAGTCTGAGTGTTTAGGTAAGCTCGATGAGTGTGAGTTGTACCCAGAAACGTTTGAGATCGTTCATAACTATAACGATCAAGAAGTCTATCTTTTTGTATCTCCACAGGTGTTGTCATACTCGAATCTCGATGAAGAACTGGTATACCACTCGTCTCTGAGTCAACACAATGGGTTAATCAATTCATTTGATCTGTACGTGAGTGAATATCAAGATCAAGACTCAATCGTTTCTTTAAATAATGAAACGACACTGGGGCTACCTTACGGATACCTCAAAACTGATTTCAATGCCAACAACAGTGATAACGGTTCTGAATTGTATGAAGCGGCATATCATTTAGATATCGATTCTTACTCAATAAAAGCGGGTCATTTTGAATTTGAGCCAGAGGTTAACTCAACTGACTTCCTGAATAACACCGCTCGAGTTGCTCAAAACTCGCTCACGGTAGGTACCTCTAAAAAGTTGCTCGTAGGCGGACATAATAACGACAAAGTATTGAGCTTTTATGCGCCAACAAGTGGCGGTGTACAAGTTCTTCGTGATGGTCGATTGATTTTTCAAGATAACGTACCAGAAGGGCAGAACTCAATTCCTTACAGCAAGTTACCATCTGGTCGCTATGAAGCTGTACTTGAGGTGACAAGTGGTGGGCAAGTTGTTAATACCCAGACTTATCAAGTATATAACACCAAAGGTGACTCTCTGACTCAGGGGGAAGTGGATTTCGTTGCCACTGCGGGTATGTTTTCAGGAAGCCATTACGACTACACGGAACATGGCATTCAAAATATTGAAGACGATGTTTATGGCAAGGCATTAGCTAACTACCAACTCACCCGTTCGTTGCAAGTAGGCTTGGGCGGCTTGGTCACGGACAGTGGCACTATGTACACCGTTGGTGGTGCATACAATCTGATTGATTGGGATTTGAGTACTGAAGCTGTGTACAGCCAATTCGAAGACGCATCTCACTTTAATGCTAATATCGGTATCCCTTATTTAAGTCTATCTTATGAGTCTCTCGATAATGAACTTGGTGATCCAGTTGCTTCTTATATGTACGGATATGCCGATTATTCACGTCTATCGTTGAATTCTTCGTACAGCTTCCGCGGTGGACAATCTATGTATGCGGTTTACTCGCTTAATAACGACAAGCAGTTAGACAATTTAGGTAACTCGGATGAACAGGAACAGCAGTTTATTTCCGTTGGTTACAGCACGCCCACAGTTTTAGATTCGCGAGTTAATATTAACGTCGATTACTCTGAGGCGACGGACGACATATCAGTTAATTTGTTATGGAGTGTCCCGTTGTCAGACACAGTAGAAACTATCGTGGGCCTGACGAGTGATAGTGATGACATTAATCAATTTAAAACAACAGTAAGACGAAATCAGTTAATTGACTCAGACTCCTTTAATACGTCGCTTGAGGTGAGTAACACCTACGATCGACAACAGGATGATATGTATCAAGATGCGTTATTGGCGACCAGTGGCACGACTAAATACGCTCGAATGAATGCCTCCGCCCATACGTCCACCAATGGCACGAGTGGTATCAATGCTGGCTTGTCTAGCACTCAAATCGTGACGACAGACGGCGTTTATATTACCGATAAAGCGGCAATGTCTTATACGCTTGTCGATATTCATCAGTCGCAGAATACAGAGCAGACGTTTGATGAAAAAGGTTACTTCTCTCTTAAAAAAGAAGGGCGAAACAACAGTAAGTTCATCGTATATAACGATGAAACAATTGTGCCTTTGGAAGACTATAGTCAATATCGTGCGAAATTTGATTCAGAGAGCGTTGATCTTTACAACTCTGGTGATAGTAACGTAACCGTGTTTACACACCCAGGTACGGTTGCTTCTATTGAGCCAAGAGTTAGTCGCGTCGTTTCGTTTGTCAGCGCCTTTAATGACATATCAGAACAGCCGATTACAGAAGTGGAGTGTCATGGAGAAGGTTGTATTGAAGTCAATGAAATGGCCGACGGTGTTTATAGAGTAACCGTATTGGAAGGCATGAACTTTGAATTGTCAGCGAAAGAAAGCCAATGCTTACTGCCTTATGAATTTACTTCAACAAATCAGATGAACTTTGGTCAAAACTATTGTTTGCCAATAGCTCAAGAAAAGCAGATAGATTTGATTGATGCAGATGAACGACTACAAGCGATGTATTTAGGTGCATACGAAAGCTCGATTGAACTGAATAAAGCGCTTAAAAAGCTCGAGTCACACGGTTATCGAATTATTCAGAAAGAAGTGGGTTCGTTTAAGGCAATTTATATAGCGCATGAATCTATAAACATGGCGGAAACAATAGCGCTTCATAAAAGAGATATCGATCAGTTAAAACTGTTGGCAAAGCGACTTTATCGCACCAACGCCATTACATACCCAGTCGCACAAGTTAATTAAGGAGTGGGAAATGAAATCCAATAAAGTTCTACTAAATTTAGTATCACTCACCGCTATATTGTTATCTATAAGTGTACAAGCTTTTACGGTAGATAAAATGGTTATTGTCTCTGATGATAAAGGGAACGGTATCGTTACGTTAACCAACGACGAGTCTCACCCAATTTTTATCCAAGCAAAGGTGGATGAAATAAATATTATTGATGGAGAACAGGTAGAAAAAAAACAATATACAAGAGACAACTTAAACGATTGGAAGGTGTCATTAACGCACCAGAAGGTAGTTTTGAACCCTGGTGAAGAGAAAGACATTGGCATACGTAGTTTATGCCACAACGCTGCATGCGATAATTCAAAAGATTTGATGTTTATGCTGTCTTTTTCTCCAAGTAAATACAGACCTGGTGAAGTAGTGAGTGGTGTGGAAATTAATTACGGATTCGCACCTGTTTATATTATTCCTACAACACAACCGAATTATTCTTACGAATTAACCAACAACGGTGATAGCCTTAGAGTCGAAAATAAAAGTAATACCATGCTCAATTTTTTTGTAGATGCATGTGTTGCTGAAAACAAAGCCCAATGCAAACAAAAATTTACGGTTGTATCGGGAAGGAATAAGACGTTCCCTTTAACCGAAACTATGCGAAATAACGAGTTGACCATTACCGTGACATCTCACGACAGAAGCTATTCAAAGAAAGAAATGGTGACGAGAGGTAAAATATAATGCCTAGACCTATCCTATATATTGTAGCGTTTATTGCATTAATGACGACAAGCATGGCTCAAGCTGCGTTTGAAGTTCGCGCGGAAGTGAAGGCTGGTGGTGTTCGTTGGGACAATGTGACACGTTACAATGGTAAAATGCTGCCAAGTACGTGGGAAACTCCTCCTATGTTGCAGGCTTCAGAAGCTTGGGCGGCCGCGACATTTTCGGGTACACCTCCAACAGAGATGACTTTAATTGGGGGAAATGGGAATACTTCACCGTCAATATCGATCGATATATCGGGCGTTCAATACAATACTACTGGAATTGAATTTGCCCAGTCAGCGAATACGGTAGGTGGTGGGTGCTCATTTGATGAAGTGTCACTACCGATTGTGACTGTTGAAGGTCCAAACTGTGTTTCGTCTGTTCGATTAATTAATAAACAAAAATCGAGCCCATTTATTTTCCTGAGACCTATTTTCGATATTAACGAAAGTGAAATAGTGTCGGCATTAAGTGGGCTACCAGAGGGGCAATATTCAGCTTCAGTGCCGGTAAATATTCGTTACTACTATGAAAATGACGGCATTATGACTTATCGCAACATCAATGAAGTGATGTTGTTTTCATTTGATTATCAGCCTGTTCAACTCGACAGTGTTTTTGTAAGTGGAGATGGTGTCATGACGCCAGTCTACGACACAATTGGCAAAAGAATAACATCGACAACGTCATTTGATATTACAGCGAACGGCTATTTTAATGACGGAATTGTTTTAACAATGCCCTTACAGTCATACGAATTGGTTAATTCAAGTAACCCTGGTGTGGTTATTCCTTACAGCATTCATTGCGATCAGTGCAGCTCTGGTAACTTAGTTGATGAAGGACAATTAATGTATCAAACAACGGCTATTTCAGAAGGAGCTGGAGTGCAAACAAGTATTAACTTTACTTTAGACTTTGATTACGATATTGAGGGCAGTTCTGCTGTTTCCGGAGATTATTTTGATGAAGTAACGATCATGTTGGAGCCTGGTATTTAAGATGAAAAAAATGAACTTAATGTCATCGATTATCGCTGTGTTCTTATCCATAAGTGTATCAGCAGAGGAGCTGCCTATCCAGATGAGTGGTGGCATGACGTTTTCTGCATTTGATGACAACATGGGACAGACTGAAGCACTTGGTTATAAGGCGGCGGTTGGATATAACATTAGTGAAAACGTACTATTTGAACTTGGCTATGCTGATTATTCTGCTTTTTCTGATTCGGAAATAGATAGTTTACGTGCGGTAATGGTTGAAACCGACTTATTGCTACCCGTCAGTGAATTTGCCTCCTTGTATGCAGGAGTCGGGGGCGCGTTTTCTAGTGACGACACCAATTTTACGGCATCGCTTGGTCTTAAATACCAATTGAGTAAAAATTGGAGCGCCGACCTTGGTTACCAAGGCGTCTTTGATTTAGCTCGTCAACAAGACGATCTATACGCATTTAATGCACTGTTGGTTTATCGTTTTTCAAGCAATGAAGCCGCAGAAGGCCTTTCAGATATTAACCCAAGGCCCAATGTTGACCAGCTTGTTGAAGAGTCGACCCAAGTATCAAGGCCGAAAACCCAATTGGCGTCTATTGTCCCAATTAAGAAGGCGCCATCGTGTCAGCAGCGTTTAGTTGAATACCGAGTGGTTCCTGGCGACTATTTGCACCGAATTGCAAGAGCATTTGATAGCTCACTTGATGAATTAGTCGAAGCAAATCCAAATCTTAATAATCGTGATTTGAATTTGATTTACCCTGAAGAGAAAATACTTTACCCGAAAGTTAGCTGTTTAGATTAAGTTGCCTTCCTTGAAACAGAAACACTGCCAATTTTTTGGCAGTGTTTCTTTGTTTGTAGCAGAGAGTATCTCGCCAATGTAAATGATATCTACACTTGTTTAGCTATCTCGCATCTTGCGTTTTTGAAATTCAAGAGTGCCCAATACCTTTAAATCCGAATGCGCGATACTGCTCACCAATCGAGCTACTCACCTTTTATCGTTTGGGCTCGCAAATATGCTAATTAATACCTCAATTATATGCATGAAGGTCAAATATAAGAGAGCGGAGTAATGATCGGACCAAATATTTTAAACATGTATGTACTCATTCTTTTCGCACTTGGTGTTATATACGCGCTGAGCAAAATAGACGAGTAGTATCCTAAAATTTATTATTTTTAGTAGAGAGAAATATGAAAATTAAATATAATCTATTAACAGTATTCGCAATTTGTTCAGCAATGACTTCTACTGCTGCCAATGCTTTTAATGTCGACAAGATGATTGTCGTCGCGGATAAAAAGGGCAATGGTGTCGTGACACTTATTAATGATGAGTCTCACCCGATTTTTGTTAATGGAAAAGTACAAGAAATTCAGTTTATTGATGGCGAAAAAATCGTTCGTAATAGTTATACAAGAAACAATCTAGATGATTGGAAAATATCTCTTACGCACCCAAGATTAGTTTTAAGACCTGGTGAAGAGAAAGACGTGGGTGTTCGTAGCTTATGTCACAACACGTCTTGCGATAACAGCAAAGATTTGATGTTTATGCTGCCATTTACTCCTAGTCGTTATAAAGAAGAGGGAGAGAAAATTCACGGTGTCGAGATAAACTATGGTTTTTCACCGGTTTATATTCTGCCTACGACAAAGCCAAGTTTTGATTATAAGATTTACAATCAGGGCGAGAATTTACGCATCGATAATAATAGTAATACGCTAATTGATGTTTATGTTAACTCATGTACAACAGAAAATAATACGCAATGTAAACAAAAGTTCACTGTTGTATCTGGTCGGGATAAAACGTTTTCTCTTGCGGAATATACGCAAAGTGAACAACTTAATGTAACCGTAACATCTTACGATAAAAAATACTCTAAAGAGATGCAACTGCCTATTCAGTAATAGGAACGCTGAAAATAGACATAATTATAGGCCTTCAATGATGAATGCTAATCAAGGACGATCAGCATTCATTACCCATGTTCAGTGCTAATTTTAGCCTACATGGCATCACTGTTATCAGCAAAGTGTAAATGCCCAATACAACATTAAATACAAATCATAAAATCAATTTTGAAATCAATAAAAAGTAAAGAGAAGTAATATGAACCTTTTAAGCAATAAGCCAGGAGGAAGCATTCCCCTGGGTTTTGTCGTCGCTACTACGCTTACCCTTTTTGGGTGTGGTGGAGAGGGCAGTGAAGGAAGTGCCGGAAGCTCAGCAAGTGTTTCCCCTAATACTCAAAGCGCGACGCTTTCCGCTCAAAATGCTACCTACTCGACTGGCTATGCTGAATCGTTCGAGGTTGACCTGTCGTCAAAGGTATTTTCATCAACGGGTGGTGGCTTTGCGCTGAGTGAAGTCGAGGTCTTGTCTAATGATGATAGCTGCCAAGTAGAAAGTATGACGGAAACAGGGTTTGTAATTCAGGCCTTTGATACCAAGGTGTGTGACTATCGATATCATGTGACTCCTAAAACATTGTCGCCAATGAGCCGTATGGCTGAAGCGCCAATGAGTGATAGTAGTAGCTCAGAAGGTTCGAGTTCTGCGGTTACGCGCATTGCGGTAAGTAGTAATCCTAGCTCAACCGAACTGGTTCCAGTAAGTGCAACAACACTGATTAATGAAGATGTGAGTGTTTTACTGAAGGACGAATTGGAGAAAGTCGGCTTTACGTTAGGTGACGAGTTTGTATTAACGGAGCTTACACTACCGTACGGTCGCTCGAGCTCAGTTCAAATAAATAGTACAGATGACCAGACTATGGATTATACCCCGCCGTCAGGTTTTACCGGCATTGACCGTGTTCTTTATACGTTAGAAGACTCGGTTAATGGCCTTGTGCTGATGGGGGTTTTAGATGTTGCGGTGGGCTACGAAGCTAACCAAGGTTTTACGATTGACGATAATATTGTATATCCAGTTGTTGTCAACGTATTGACCGATGAAGAAATCGACATCAGCGGCTTTGTTTCCTCGGACGATAGTGATGATTATCAATTGGTGTATGTTGAATCGTTTAACGCAAAAGCGGTACCTAAAGATCCACTGGACACTCAGAATAAAACGATCGTCTTTCAAGCGTCACAACCAGGTTACCACTATATTAGTTTTGCGGTTAGTGATCATAATGGAGTGTATGACATGGGTTTGATTCGTGTTGAAGTGACCGATCCTAATCAGTCATCAAAATGGGACGACATTTCTCATTTGTTGGATCTCTATATTGGACCACCCACCGCACTTGATGCAGCCGGGCAAGGCTCGCCTTATGATATAAAACTGAACGATGATGGCTACAGCCCAGCGATTGATATGGCTGGTTTTCGTTATCCGTCGGCCGTAGCATACTGCGACACCATCGGTGGTTCAGTGCCGACGTTTGATCAACTTAAGCTGATGGCCACTGATACCGATGTTCAGGCGTTACATAACTGGCCTGTTAAAGCGCAATACCTCGCTTATGATGACGGAGCAGATCTGGTTAAGTGGGTGGATCTTAAAGATGGCAGCACCCTTACAGGCGATGTCGATCCAACATCGGCTTATTATGTGACATGTGTTAAGCAAGGTTTAATTACTGTATTGCCTACCTCAAGCACGGAAGTTGTCGCGGATGGAGTTGATGTTGGTTCTGTATTTGTTGAGTTAAAACTCGGTCAAGAAGTAAGACCAGATACCCTTGTGACGGCTTCTGTCTCTAGCCCAAATGTGACATTGGACAGCGATAACGTTACCACAGACAGCTATGGTATTGCCGAGTTTCGCTTAACCAGTTTAAAAGCGGAAACCGTCACATTAACCCTTGATGTGGGTGGCATTACTCAAGACTATGAAGTTAAGTTTATTGGTGATGAAAAGACGGCTGCAGTGTCATCAGAAGCAACGATTGACACGGTACCTTATACGTCAGTGGAAGGTGGCCAGGTTACTGCGACCTTGACCGATCAAAATAGCAACCCAGTAGAAGGTTACTCAGTCATTTCAGTGGTAAGTACAGAACAGCACCCAGACACCGCAGAAATGGTTACTCCTATCCTTGAAGCGGAAACGACTCAAACCGATGAATCAGGTGAGCAAAAAGTGCGGGTAAAGTGGGATACAAACTATCAAACCCCAACAACGACCATGACCTTTGATGTGGCGTCATCTTACACCACAACAACCAATACACAGACTAATGCGATTAGCCAAGTTACCTTTCATGCCTATTTGTGTGGTGGCCAAGTTGGGGATGATGATCAACAAAACGCCGCGGGTGCCTGTGTTAAAATTGCGGAAAGCGATGGAAAGTTGTTTACCGGTACTCCAAGTGAGAGCTTTTTAAACGCTGTTGGCTATAGTGGTAATTACTACGGTAGTCATGTTGACAATATCCCTTATGGTCCTTCAGGATCGTTTGCAATTTTTAGTGTTACTGAAGCACATAGCCTTTGTGAACATTATAATACACTTGAGCTTAACGGGAGAGATGATTGGGCTTTAGCAAATATAGATGAGTTGACGAGTCTTTTTAATAACTTTGGTCACATGTACACCGCGAAGGGTTGGGCGACCGGCTACTTCTACTGGTCGTCGACGGCTAATGGTTCCGGCTACTACTACAGCGTGGGCCTCACCTATGGCGGCGTCGGCAGCAGCTACCCATCCCGTCAGTACTACGTCTCGTGCGTATCAGGTTCTTAGGGTTCAACGTTCAGAGTTTGCGGCCCGCAGGGCCGTTTTTTCTTTTTATAGAGGGTAGCGGTTTATTTTCTAAACTCAGTAAGGATTAATATGGATATTGAAACAAAACTCAAGCTTAGTCAGCAACAAGGTAAAATTATCGGCATACATGAAGGCATGTTTGTTCGTTTTTATGATCAAGCGCTGTTCGCATGGCAGCAGTGGGTGGTCACTCCCCCCTCTTTGCCTGTTTTAAAAGTGTCAGCTAAAGTGGTTAAAAAACTCGGGTCACAATGTGTTCTATCGGGCGGGTTACCTGTAAGCAGCCTTGCAAAAGTAGGGGTGTTTCCTGACGAAAAGGTATCATCAGCATTGGTTTTTATGCCGATATGTCTAATTGGGAAGAGTGGTATCTATCGCACAAAAACGACTTACCTGTACATGAACGGTCTGACTTAAATCCTAGACTAAAAATAGATAACAGCTTCGCTAAAGTTTGGATGCCACAGTGGTTAGTACACCAGCTAGACGAATGCACACCGGACACATCTAACCCAGAGGGTAGGTTGCTGTTTGATGTTATTCGTTGGACTGAACGGTAGCCTTAGTAATGTTTTTGATAAGGCGATACGCTAAAAACAGGGAACATAGCAGCGTTGCTGCGCCTAGAGAACACCTTTGTTACGGCATTGGTGAGCGGGCCCTGGTATGTTATCGGCACTTATGGCCTTATTAGAGGTAATAAAGGGGGGCAAGTCGAAAGGCAACACTCCGTATAAACAATAAGTGCAAACGTGAAGGGTTGGGCGACCAACAACAACTACTGGTCGTCGACGGCTAATGGTTCCAACTACTACAACGTGAACCTCAACTATGGCAACGTCAACAGCAACAACCCATCCAATCAGAACTACGTCTCGTGCGTATCAGGCTGACATATACTCAGTGTTGTCGCCTTATCAAAAATGACAAGAACGGAGCTTAACGCTCGTATAGTATGCATTGGCAGGAATAAAGAGCGTTTTTAACTCGCCGAAATGATTGTGATAGAGCGATTTACGTAATCTACAGTGGTTAGCATGGCTCAATAAGCCGTAATAACTATTAATAGTGCTTAGCATTGCGCGATATAAAGGGAGCCCTAATGGAGGCGTGTTGCCCGCTCTGTCCCATCGTTGCCATTGGCCACGTTCTGGTGGTGTCGCATTTGGTAAAGTCATATGTGGCATCAGGAGAGAGCGAAAATAACAGAGTCGTTGCTTGAGTGACTGAACTGTAGACTGACGTATAGTTTTATGGTGCCCATAAATACGATACCCCAAATAGTCAAAGCCATGCGTTATTTTGTCAAGGTGAACCTTTGTTGGGTGTAGTTTAAGCTTTAATTGTTCTATGAGGTAACACTTAATTTCTTGTTGCCAGCTTTGCAAGGTGCTTGAAGAGCCGGCAAGTAAAAATAGGTCATCCATATAACGAACGTAACCTTTCACTTTTAACTCGTGTTTAATAAAGTGGTCTAGGTCATTGAGGTAATAATTACCCATTAATTGGCTCGTAACGCTACCTATCGGCAGGCCTGTTCCTATTGGGCTGTGAATGAGGCGTTTATGTTTAGGAATGGCGTGCAAAAGAGACTGATCCCCGGTTCGGGTAAGAGCTTCACGTGCGGTATCGTGAGTAATAATTTGCTTGGTTACTTCAATAAGGCAACGCTGTTTAAGTGGGTTAATGGTAGCATTGGCAATAAGCTGCTCTATTTTATTGAGTAGAAGGGATTTATCTATCTGGTTAAAATAGCTGTATATGTCCAACGACATTGCCCATTGGTGCTTTGGTTGCCTCATTAATTTTTGGCTTTTTTCTATAGCCGCGTAGGTTCCTTTCCCTTTACGGTTTGCGTAAGTGTCGTCAATAAAACGCTTTTCCATTAGCGGGGTTAAATGACTACACACCCACATTTGAGCAATTCGGTCTTTGAATGAAGGGGCATAAATCTCTCTGAGTTTAGGTTCGGTAATGGCGAAGTGTTGGTAGGGCTCAGGGCTATATGAGCCGCTAAGTATGGCATCACAGAGCTCGTGGCAGTATGTTGGCATTTGCAAGGCCTGTGTAGCCTTTTGTTGGCTACGACCTGCAAGTTGAGCACTACGGAGTAACTCAGAGACAAGTTTGTGACGAATTGATGAGGGATAATTATGGGGCAACCTTTTAAACATAATCGAATATACTATGACTTACAGAAATTGTATAAGCTATATTGGAACCAACATAAGCATTTTCCCAGAGCATTTCGGTTTACCACTGGGGAACAATTGCTCAAAGAAATAACGCTAGCGATTCGCAATGTAGTACTAGCGAATCTACAAAATAAATCAACAACGGCAGGAAAAGAGTGCGCCGTAAGTTTGTTAATGGAGGTTAATGCTTCGCTAGAGACTATCTCAGCACTGCTGTTATTAGCTTGGGAAATGAAGTTCCTCTCTCACGGTGCGCTTGCTGTGCTGACCGAATGCATTGGTCATATTCAAAGGCAAGTTGTAGGTTGGCGGCGCTGGTTTTTGGACGGGAGTGTTTAAATTCACTGCAAAACACATATTTTGTCAGTTTTATTTAAACTATAACCTATCTTGTAAATGGTATTGATTTCTATCCATCCACCGAGCCTAAGAAGCTTCTTTCTTAAAGACATGATCACCATATTCAATGCATTGTCACAGACGAATGAATTGGGCCATCCCATTTTTAGTAGATGGTGTTTGGTTAAATGCTCCCCTTGATGAGTGAGTAACTCTTTTAGAACTAAAAATTCACTGAGTGTGAGCTGGATGGGTTTTATCGTTGGGTGGTCGGCTAGCGAAATTCTTAGCGACCCTTTATGTAAGATTAAGTGCATAAACAAACAGCCAGTTTAATTATCATACCCGTATTATTTATTTGCTGCGATTACATGCAAGGTCAGGTTGAATATTAATCTGGCTATTATGCCTACTTAATGGGTTTTCCTTTCATATTACACATCAAACGAAACCATTTTATTTGCTGTTTTTGTATTAGTTATTTCAGTTTGTTTAAGTTCAACCTTACAACGTTCGCTTTGTGAGTTGAACGCGACTTGATTGCTAATAGGGTTTGAAGCGCAGTCAGAAGTCGGTACTTTCCCTGTCCAACGCACAGTGACATTTGCGGCCGCCGACTGAAAAGAGATAAGAGTTGCTAATACTGCTGTTGAAATAAAGATTAATGAACGCATATTTAGGCACCTTTTATTAGTGTTGTGTTGATATGCCTAGTTTGGTAGCGATAGGGCAGGTTGTAAAATAAATAGTTATAAATTCAGTTGCATTAAAACTTGAATGGTAATTTGTAGCAGAGGGAATAGTAGGAAACCAAAATAAAGGCTGGCAGTGAAAATTAAAACGGAGTGGGCGATCAAATGAAAGGGGAGGCTAATTTAAAGGTTCATCGCGGATTAG
>NZ_JBFROH010000082.1:0-1016 GCF_041471425.1 Vibrio sp. 10N.261.52.C2
CTCACTCAATTTGAGCTTGATAGACTGCTTTCAGGCTTCACAATTATCGGCCACGAACCCATCAAAATAAACGATTTTACAATGAGTTAATCGAGAATAAAGCCTTATTCTCCAAGCGTTAACGGCACGATTTTAGTATAATCAATGCTATGAAAAAGACGCCAAATATCAACCCAGAAAGCCAAGATGTTGCCGAGCTACAAGCGATGGTAGCTGCTCTGATGTCGGAGAAAAATGAGTGGAAACAAGAGCGCCAATCGCTGCTTGAACAACTCAAACTCGCCTTCGACCGTCAGTTCGCGAAACGCTCGGAGGCATTAAAGCCTTACGATGAATCACAAGGTGACCTCTTCAACGAAGCGGAATGTGAAGCCGTTAAAGAAGACGAGGTTGAGGTGACAACCACGACCACAACGAAAAAGCGCGGTAAACGTAAACCTCTGCCTAAGACCTTGTCTCGTGAGGTTATCGAACTTGATGTAGACGACCATGAAAAGCAGTGCGCTTGCTGCAATCATAGCCTGCATAAAATCGGGGAAGACCGCAGCGAGAAGCTAGAGTTCACGCCAGCGGTACTCAAAGTGTTGGAATATGTTCGTCCTAAGTACGCTTGCCGCCAGTGCGAGAAAACAGATGACAGCAGCCGTATCGTTCAGAAGCCATCCCCTCAGAGTCTCATCCCTAAAAGCTTCGCCACAGAAAGCTTGCTGACCAACATCATTCTTGGCAAATACCAATACGCGATGCCACTTTATCGCCAAGAATCGCTGTTTACCCAGTCGGGTATCGAGCTATCACGCACCACCATGGCAAGGTGGGTTATCCAAGTCAGTGAGAAGTTCGCCCCGCTGTATGCGGCCTTGAAGGAGAACCTGCTTCAACAAGTGGTGGTTCAGGCGGATGAAACGCCGCTCAATGTGCTCAAAGAAGAGAAGAAGTGTTATATGTGGCTCTACTGCTCAGGCGCTGACTCACCCGAATCGGCACTGCCGAATGTGAAAAATATTGCCTTGTAC
>NZ_JBFROH010000082.1:1845-2448 GCF_041471425.1 Vibrio sp. 10N.261.52.C2
TGGTCTGCATCACGTCACCAATGTAGGGTGCTTAGCGCATGCTCGTCGCAAGTTCATGGATGCGAAGAAGCTTCAAGGGAAAGGTAAATCAGGCAAGGCTGATAAGGCGCTGGCTAAAATCCAAAAACTCTACGGGATAGAATCACGCTTAAAAGGTGCGCCTGCCCAAGAGCGAAAAGCAGAGCGTCAAGCGCTTGCCAAGCCGATACTGGATGAGCTTTACCAATGGATGACGACCCAGAAGGTGATTGGCTCTAGCCCACTAGGCAAAGCGATAAAATATACGCTTGGGCAGTGGTCAAAGCTTATTCGTTATATCGACGATGGTCACTTATCTATTGATAATAATCGCGCTGAACGCGCAATTAAACCACTGGTCATTGGCAGGAAGAACTGGCTGTTCTCTAACACACCAAACGGTGCTGATGCGAGCGCGATGCTTTACAGCATCATCGAGACCGCGAAAGCCAACGGTCTTATCCTCTACGACTACATGGTCAAGTGCATGAAAGAGCTGGCGAAAGCTGAGCCTGATATCGACGCACTCCTGCCTTGGAACTTCAAACACTGACAAGTCGCCCCGTGGGTTCATGGGGCGGATAC
>NZ_JBFROH010000083.1:0-1426 GCF_041471425.1 Vibrio sp. 10N.261.52.C2
TGAACTGACCCCCAATAGTTGGACACCAATTATTGGGGGTCTTTTTATGTCCAAATATAGCCGTGAGCTAAAATGTATCATTGCTAAGCAATACTTAGATGGCACGTCATCTCTCTATTTAGCAAAACAATATTCAATTTCTTCAAGGCAGATACGGTATTGGGCTCAAGTCTTTGCCATCCATGGTACTGATTCATTTTTACCAACTAAGCATGCCGCGACTGCTCAAACAAAACGAAAAGCATTGAATTTAATGTGGACGAATGAATGGTCTCTCACGCACACTAGCGCTGTATTAAACCTCTCATCCCCTGGGATACTCTCTGTCTGGCTCAAAAGATTTAATGAGCTCGGTATCAAGGGGCTCAAAATGCGCCAGAAAGGAAGACCCTCAATGAAACAGCAACCTCAACGTACCACTAAGCCTGATAATGAAATGACACTTGAGGAGCTAAAAGAGGAGTTGGTCTACTTACGAACCGAGAATGCCGTTCTAAAAAAGTTGGAAGAGTTGGAGCAGGAAAAAAACCGTCGAACAAAGAAAAAGCGGTCATAGCTCTAACTCTTAAAGGCAAGTACCCGCTGAAGCACTTACTGCAGACTCTACAGCTGGCAAAAAGTGTCTTTTATTATCAAGCTCAAACAAACAAGCGCCCAAATAGCTACGAACGTGAGCTGCGGTTGATAAAGTCAATTTATCATGAACATAAGGGTCGATACGGCTACCGCCGTATTCACTTGGAACTAAAAAATCAGGGGTTCGTGCTTAATCACAAAACGGTTCAAAGGCTTATGGCTCAGCTCAACCTTAAATCGACGGTCAGGATTAAAAAGTATCGTTCATACCGAGGAGAGTCTGGAACAGCTGCTCCTAACCTGCTTGAAAGAGATTTTAGTGCGACTCAACCCGATGAAAAGTGGGTAACTGATGTCACGGAGTTCAAAGTCAAAGAGCAGAAAGTATACTTGTCTCCCGTGGTCGACTTGTTTACTCAGGAGGTAGTTGCTTATAGAGTGGCCAAAAATGCCTGCTTGCCGCTTGTCACGGATATGCTAACGGAAGCCATATCAAAGCTCAAACCCAACTCAAAGCCAATTATACATAGCGATCAAGGTTGGCAATATCGTCATCGACAGTATCAGAAAAAGGTAGCGGAGAGTGGGTTAACACAAAGCATGTCGAGAAAAGGTAACTGCTTGGATAATGCGGTTGCTGAAAACTTTTTTGCTTTACTCAAAACAGAGATGTATCACAACCAAAGCTTTGAAGATGCAGATGCTCTGATAGAGCAAATTAAAGAATACATCGAGTACTACAATACCAAACGTATAAAAGTGAAACTAAAAGGCCTGACTCCGATAGAATATCGAACTCAGGCCTTGAAAGCCGCTTAACAGAAATGTCCAACTTTACGGGGTCACTTCA
>NZ_JBFROH010000084.1:0-6643 GCF_041471425.1 Vibrio sp. 10N.261.52.C2
AATTTTCCGGATTGGTATTACTTCTAACTCTGGTAGTTAAGCTAAATAGAGCAGAGCACTAATCTGATTGTTTTACTATGTGAAATTCTCTATCGCGTACGTACTTCGCCCTAAGGAGTGAGACTTTATTGCTTGAATACGTAAAGGGTAATTGTCGATTATGTTCGTATTGGTACTCGTTTAGCTGCTATCTAAACCATACCTGATACACGTATCTGGAACCCTGAGACTGACTAAGGAAAAGGTAGGATGCTTAACACTTCAAGCTATCACACTCACTATGCATAAATAGAGATGTTGATTCGAAAGACCATCAAACAAACCTAAATAGCTATCTCGTAGATACAAAAACGCCTAGCGTTTGCTAGGCGTTGATAAATAGTGTCTCTAATACATCGACTACAGTATTTGCTTAAGCACCCTATCGGCTTTCACACGAGTGATCTTACGAATCAACTTCTGAACTTCCATCGGGTAGCTCTCTACCTTGTCTAACTGCTTATAAGTACAGATAAGCTGAGTGTGTTGAAGGATGTTATCCACTTCAGCCTGAAACTTGTCTGTTAGGTGATGGTAGTTATCTTGGATAAAGATACCGTTCTCTAGATCCAACTTCCATGCGCGTGGATTTAGATTATTACCTGTTAGTAGCATGTAGCGCTTATCTACCCAAATGCCCTTTAGGTGGAAGCTATTGGAATCGTGTTGCCAAAGTCGAATTGAGAGATTACGGCTAGCAATATGAGCTTCATTCGCTTTAGCGAAACGGCGTAAGTTCAGTTCGTAAAGGTATGGCAAACCACCAATCGTTTTAAACTCTTCTTCTGGTGAGATAAAGAAATCATTCGCTGTCTTATCACCAACAACAATGCTGACCTTTACGCCACGCTTAAGTGCTTTCTTCACTTCTTTAGCTAGGCTAGGTGGGAAGTTGAAGTAAGGTGTGCAGATGAAGATTTCATCTTTAGCTTGAGCGACGAGTTGGTTGATTCCCTGATTCAGACGGTTACGTCTTTTACCGATACCAACCAATGGTGTTACAGCCACTTGCTCTGCTGAAACCTCTTGCCCTTCGAATTGATACTGAGACCTTGCCAATGATGCTCGAAACTGACGAATCGCTGGTTTCAGTTCTTTGGTCGCAGGCTTGTTCTTATCAGCCAGGCCATAAACAGCGCTGTCCGCAACCATCTGTTCGTGTACGTAGGCAAACATTGAGTCAGCAAGAGCTGCATTGTTTAAAACATGGTAACGATCAAAGCGATAGCGGTCATGGTAATTCAGATAGATATTGTTAAGGCTTGCACCGCTGTATATCACGCTATCATCGACGATAAAGCCTTTTAAGTGCAATACGCCAAAGACTTCTTTGCCGCGAACGGGAATGCCATAGACAGGCACAGAATGTTGATATTTCTCTGCGAACTCTTTATACATGGCTGCATTGCCTTCAGAAGACTCTGCGCCAATCAATCCACGCTGCGCCCGGTGCCAATCGACACAAACGCTCACGTCTAATTCTGGATTCTTTTGCTTTGCTTCATATAAGGCAGTTAGGATCTCACGGCCAGCCTCATCATCTTCAAGATACAAAGCGACTAAACTAATACGAGTCGTTGCGCGAGATATTTCATCAAGTAGGCGAGTTCGAAACTCTTGCGCTGATAGTAGTACTTCAAACTTGTCAGGATTCTGCGCTATGGTTGGCAACTGTATGAATGGATTCCTACTGGCAATCATATTGACTGTTTTACCTTAAAAATATGCAAAATTGCGAACCTTTAATTTTACCAAAGGGATAGCACCAAATACTAGATAATCGAGGCATTCTCTAACAATTTTGCTGATAATGCATAGGAATGAGATCTTTTCCGCTATTCGAATAGCGCTCGTATAAAACTCTTAAACCATTTGGTAGATCTTTAGGGTCTACTTGTACGAATTTGTGTCGCGCGTAAAAATTGGTGAGATGAGCGTACGCAAAGCAGTAATCATCTTCCGTAAGCGTATGTTGCGCACAATAATCCATAAGCTGGGAGCCTAATTGCTGACCACGATGTTGTTTTGATATCGCCATACCGGTAAGTAAGCGATTATTTTCTATTGTACGAAAACGCACGACACCGCACAGTTCGTTATTCAGCAATAACGAATAGATCAGTTCACTCTTATTCGCTTTTCCCGTTGGGTAATGTTCTTTATAGAAACGTTTAACTAGGGGAACCTTTACTGGGTCTAATTGAGTAATGATGACATTGTTCATTCAGTCACTGCGCCATTGGTTTATCTGCTGTAGAATGACCGCAGTGTAAGTTAATTGAATATCGCCATGCAATTCCATCTCAATGCTAGTTTAAAAAATGTTCATACTTTTTCCATCGATCAGACGTGTGATGCGTTGGTTGAAGTCACCACTACCGAAGAACTTATTTCGCTTTACAAAGACCCTAAATGGTCAGCTTTGCCTAAGTTAATACTGGGTAAGGGCAGTAATATGCTTTTTACTGAGCACTTCGCTGGCCTGGTCATCGTGAATAAATTAGCCGGGATTGAGCTGGCCGAGACGGACAGTCATCACCTACTGCATGTGAGTGGTGGCGAGGATTGGCCAAGCTTGGTTGAGTGGAGTGTGGATAAAGGGCTGGGTGGTCTAGAAAACCTAGCAATGATACCCGGCTGTTCCGGCTCTGCTCCGATTCAGAATATTGGTGCGTATGGTGTTGAGCTACAAGACGTATGCGAGTATGTCGATATCCTGTGTCTGGATACTTATACAGTTAAGCGATTAAGCAAAGAAGAGTGTCTCTTTGGTTACCGAGATTCTATTTTCAAACACGCTCTCTACGATAAAGCGATTGTTGTTGCGATTGGTTTAACGTTGCCGAAAGAGTGGGAGCCATGCAATCACTATGGCCCGTTAAAAAGCCTAGCAGCCGATACGCTCTCCCCTCGCACTATATTTGATGAAGTGTGTGCTATCCGTTCAAGTAAGCTGCCAGACCCTAGAGTACAAGGGAATGCGGGTAGCTTCTTCAAAAACCCTGTGATCACCAAAGATCATTTTGATCGCTTGTTAGCTCTATATCCAAATATGGTTGGTTATGAGAGTAATGACATGATCAAAGTTGCTGCTGGCTGGCTGATTGATCAATGCCAGTTCAAGGGTGTGACAGAAGGTGGCGCTCAGGTTCACCCCAACCAAGCATTGGTTATTATCAATTATGATGAGGCTTCTGCTGTGGATATCCTTAAGCTTGCAGAGCGAGTGCGCCAGTCCGTTTTGAATAAATTCGATATTCGATTGGAACATGAAGTGCGCTTTATGGGACGAGACTGCGAGACAAACTTGGATAAGGCTTTGGAGTCATTGGCATGAGAGAGCACAGTACCAAGCTTGCACTATTGAGATGTCTTGCTGACGGTGAGTTTCATTCAGGTGAAGACCTAGGTGAAATGATTGGCGTATCACGAGCGGCTATCAGTAAGCACATTAAAGGTATTCAAGAGTGGGGTTTAGATATCTACCGAGTACAAGGCAAGGGTTACAAACTAGCCAGTCGTTTGGATATGCTTGACCAAGACAAATTGTCTGCAGTTAGTCGCGATGCTTCTCTTGAACTCATTCCCATCATAGGTTCTACAAACCAACACCTATTAGAGCGCACTAACACCCTCGAATCGGGTTCTGTCTGTATTGCTGAATATCAAGCTGCGGGTCGTGGACGCCGTGGACGAGAGTGGGTATCACCATTTGGTGCAAACCTCTATCTTTCAATGTATTGGAGACTCGACGCGGGGATGGCTGCCGCAATGGGCTTAAGCCTTGTGGTTGGTGTAGCTGTTGTTGAAGCTTTGGAAGAGATGGGCGTAGAAGGTGTAAAGCTTAAATGGCCGAACGACCTTTACCACAATGACAAGAAGCTTGCAGGTATCTTGGTCGAGCTGTCAGGACAGTCTGGCGGCGCTGCGCATATTGTGATTGGTTTAGGGCTAAACCTATCCATGGATCCAACAACATCAGGTATTGGCCAGCCATGGACTTCCCTTAAAGAAGTGTGTGATGGGAAGGTGCCAGACCGTAACCAGTTAGCGCAGGCTCTGATCAATGCTTGGGATAAGTCACTTGTCGACTACGAGTTGAAAGGAATGTCCAATTTTTTAGAGCGTTGGAACCGCTTGGATAATTTCTTAGGTCGCAATGTTAGATTGATCATTGGACCTAGAGAAATTGAAGGTGTTGTTCAAGGCATCGATGAACAAGGTGCTGTATTGCTCAAAACTGAGAATGGTGTCGAGAGCTATATTGGTGGCGAGATATCGCTAAGAAAAGGCGACTAAGGCGTTACTATTTTCTTAGTAACACTTCTTCAACCATATGATCTGCGCCTTTACGTAGAATCAGGTGAGCCCTTTCTCTTGTCGGAAGGATATTTTGTTCAAGGTTCAAGCCATTAATTGAACTCCAGATACCTTCTGCTTTGTCCAATGCGGCTTGGTTCGATAATTTAGTGTAATGACTAAAGTAAGAGCCAGGCTTAGTAAACGCGCCATCGCGGAATTTCATAAAGCGATTGACGTACCATTCTTTGATTTGTTGGCTATCAGCGTCAACATAGAGTGAGAAATCAAGGAAGTCTGAAATAAACACGCGATGTGGCTCGTGTGGATAATTCATTCCGGTTTGTAAAACATTAAGCCCTTCAATAATAAGCACATCTGGTAGGTCGACGCACTTAACGTCATCAGTAATATTGTACGTAAGATGCGAGTAAACAGGGGCTGTGACATTTCTCTTGCAAGCTTTTACATCCGAAACAAAGTTCACTAAACGCTTGATATCGTAAGATTCAGGAAAGCCCTTTTTGCTCATCAACCCTTTCTCTTCTAACACCTCGTTTGGATATAAAAAGCCATCGGTTGTCACTAGTTCAACTTTTGGGTGGTTTTCCCAGCGAGAGAGTAGGGCTTTAAGCAGACGCGCAGTGGTACTTTTGCCAACAGCTACGCTACCCGCAATACCGATGATAAAAGGTGGCGCTTTCTCTTTCTTATCTAGAAATTGGTGGAGTACCGAGTTTCTATTCTGTCTGGCTGCCACATAGAGGTTCAATAGACGAGATAGCGGTAGATAGATCTCTACTGCCTCTTCCATTGTGAGCTTTTCATTGATGCCTTGAAGCTCTTTTAAGTCGCTCTCAGAAAGTGTCATCGGAACTAAATTCCTTAGCTCAGACCAACGTTCGCGGTCAAATGACATAAATGGGCTCATACAAAACTCTATAGTGGATAACAAAACAAGTGCATGGAAAATACATCAAGCGATAGATAAATAAAATATCTTCCTGTACTAGATGCGGGTTAAAGACGTAAACCTTGAGCTAAATAGCCGTATGTAGGAGTTTGGTCAGAGAATTTTGCACTTTTTTTCAATTTACTATTGCAAGGTGGAAAATCATTCAATAAAATGCGCCCCACTTGTGCCGACTTAGCTCAGTAGGTAGAGCAACTGACTTGTAATCAGTAGGTCACCAGTTCGATTCCGGTAGTCGGCACCACTTTCTCCCTTCCTATAAGGCAAGCGAGAGAAAGCTCAAAATTTGGAGAGGTTCCCGAGTGGCCAAAGGGAGCAGACTGTAAATCTGTTGGCACTGCCTTCGATGGTTCGAATCCGTCCCTCTCCACCATATTCTAAAGGTTAAATAGCTCAAACAGAGTTACGTGTTGCGTGCATCGTATAATGGCTATTACCTCAGCCTTCCAAGCTGATGATGCGGGTTCGATTCCCGCTGCACGCTCCAACTCATTTTGTGTGCTGATATAGCTCAGTCGGTAGAGCGCACCCTTGGTAAGGGTGAGGTCCCCAGTTCGACTCTGGGTATTAGCACCAGTCTAAAGCTTCTTCTCCTTTAATAAAGAAAACCATTTTTTTGGTTGCGTGGTCTTATTTTAAGCCACCTAATCCGTACCTAGAGGGACACCCCATGTCTAAAGAAAAATTTGAACGTACGAAACCGCACGTAAACGTTGGTACTATCGGCCACGTTGACCACGGTAAAACAACTCTAACTGCTGCTATCTGTACTACACTTGCAAAAGTGTACGGTGGTGTTGCTAAAGATTTCGCATCTATCGATAACGCTCCAGAAGAGCGTGAGCGCGGTATCACAATCGCAACTTCTCACGTTGAGTACGACACTCCAGCACGTCACTACGCACACGTAGACTGTCCAGGACACGCGGATTATGTTAAAAACATGATCACTGGTGCTGCACAAATGGACGGCGGTATCCTAGTTGTTGCTGCGACTGACGGCCCTATGCCTCAAACTCGTGAGCACATCCTACTTGGTCGTCAAGTTGGTATCCCTTACATCATCGTATTCATGAACAAATGTGACATGGTAGATGACGAAGAGCTACTTGAGCTAGTTGAGATGGAAGTTCGTGAACTTCTTTCTGAATACGACTTCCCAGGTGATGACCTACCAGTTATCCAAGGTTCTGCACTTGGCGCACTAAACGGCGAGAAGCAGTGGGAAGACAAGATCGTTGAGCTTGCAGAAGCACTAGATTCTTACATTCCTGAGCCAGAGCGTGCAGTTGACCAACCGTTCCTACTACCAATTGAAGATGTATTCTCAAT
>NZ_JBFROH010000085.1:0-4967 GCF_041471425.1 Vibrio sp. 10N.261.52.C2
AGGTTGTTCTCTTAACTCTTAAAAGAGGTAAGAAGAATATGGTGGAGGGAGACGGATTCGAACCATCGAAGGCAGTGCCGGCAGATTTACAGTCTGCTCCCTTTGGCCACTCGGGAACCCCTCCAGGGTGTTTTTTCCTAACTCATAATGGATAGGCTAAAGAGATGTTCTTCCCAACGCATCTCTCAAGTGCGGAGCGCATCATAGCAAACACGCTAAACCTGTAAAGGGTTTTTCTTATGGTTTTGTGTTAAATGCTGCCTTTTTGGGCAAAGATGGCGAAAAGTACGCATATTGCTCGTGAAGTGAACATCTATACTAAGGTTTACGTACTGATAGGTAACACCTTGAGGTGACTGGCTTTCTGTATTGTGTTCAATGTGTCTAAAACATGATGAAACGTAAATGGAATTTAATCTAGATTTACACTTCTTGACGTTACAGCATTCATCAGTTGATAGAATACGGTTAATTTCATTTATAGATAATAATACCAATCGTAGTAAATAACGTGTCATCTTAGCTTGCTAAAATGCTCGAGAACAGCGTCAGATATTTTGATTGTAGAATAACTACTTATCGAAACTATCTGTTGAAAAGAGCTGCCTTGTTCTCAAGCCTTTTCCCTACGCTATTTCTGACCACTTACTCACTGTGATTGGTATAAACTTACTTGCAGACCATTATTATGAAGCGTAAATCTGTTTTAACCCTGCTTAGCTTGTCTATTCTTATGGCGTCTCCAGCCGTACTCGCTAAACGTATGGGCCCAAGCACTGTCACTGTTGTTACTGAGCAGGTTGATATTCACCAAGTTAGCCAATCTCTTTCGTTGGTCGGTAAGCTAGAAGCCGAGCAATCGGTAATGATCACTTCTGAAGTGGCTGGCAGAGTGGACTCTATCAACATTAAAGCCAATCAAGATGTCACTAAAGGGCAGATGTTGGTTCAACTCGACGATGACAAAGCAAAAGCGGCAGTTGCAGAAGCGCAAGCTTATCTAAAAGACGAGCAACGTAAGCTAGCGGAATTTCAACGCCTAGTGAAACGTAACGCGATCACGCAAACTGAAATTGACGCTCAGAAAACGAACGTAGAGATTGCCAACGCTCGTTTAGCTGCTGCAAATGCCAATCTGAAAGATCTTCACATCAGCGCGCCATTCTCGGGCACTGTTGGTTTTATCGACTTTAGCCGCGGTAAAATGGTGACAGCCGGTACTGAACTCGTAACTCTAGATGACCTATCGGTAATGCAATTAGATCTGCAGATCCCGGAGCGCTACCTTTCTAAACTGTCTAAAGGTATGAAAGTAACGGCTCGCACTAGCGCATGGGGCGACACTCAGTTCACTGGTACTGTAGTAGGCATTGATTCTCGTATTAACGCTGAAACCTTGAACCTTCGAGTTCGAATCCACTTCGACAACAATAATGATTATCTAAAGCCAGGAATGTTAGTGGCGGCGGATATGGACTTCCCACCAGTGGAAGCGCCAATCATTCCAGTTCAAGCGCTTGAGTATTCAGGTACGAAGCGTTTCGTTTATGTTATCGACGAAGATAATAAAGCAACTCGTACAGAAGTTTTCCTTGGGGCACGTATCGATAACGAAGTCGTGATCGACAAAGGCATCGAAATTGGCCAGAAGATCGTGGTGCAAGGTATCGTGAACATGCGTGACGGCGTCTTGGTTCAAGAGCTTGCCGTTAATCGCCCAGCTGATGCAGCAAGTGATAAAAAAGCACAAGAAGGCGCTAACTAATGTTGTTATCTGATGTTTCTGTAAAGAGACCAGTAGCGGCCGTCGTATTGAGCCTACTATTGGTTGTGTTTGGTATTGTCTCTTTCAATAAGCTCGCGGTTCGTGAGATGCCAGATATTGAAAGCCCGGTAGTATCGATCAGTACTCGTTATGAGGGTGCGTCTGCCACCATCATTGAAAGCCAAATAACCTCCAACCTTGAAGACCAGTTATCCGGCATCAGTGGTATCGATGAGATCGAATCCACAACGCGTAACGGTATGTCGCGTATCACGATTACTTTTGAGCTTGGTTACGACCTCAATACCGGTGTGAGTGATGTTCGTGATGCTGTAGCTCGTGCGCAGCGTTCATTGCCAGATGAAGCCGACGACCCAATTGTTTATAAGAACAATGGTAGTGGTGAAGCTTCGGTCTACATCAACTTAAGTTCGACGGAGATGGACCGAACGCAGTTAACCGACTACACCGAACGTGTGTTGATTGACCGCTTTAGTTTGATTTCTGGCGTGAGCTCGGTGGATATCTCAGGTGGCTTGTACAAAGTAATGTACGTGAAGCTGAAACCTGCGCAGATGGCGGGTCGTGGCGTTACTACCTCGGACATCACTTCTGCTCTGAACAGTGAGAACATTGAAAGCCCAGGTGGTGAAGTACGTAACGATGCGATTGTGATGTCGGTTCGTACTGCTCGTTCTTACACTGAATCGGAAGATTTCGAATATCTAGTCGTTAAACGTGCCTCTGATAACACACCTATCTACTTGAAAGACGTAGCGGATGTTTACATTGGCGCAGAAAACGAGAACTCGACCTTTAAGAGTGACGGCGTTGTTAACGTAAGTATGGGTATCGTGCCTCAGTCAGATGCGAACCCACTTGAGGTGGCTGACTTAGTCCATAAAGAAGTCGAAGCAATTCAAAAGTTCTTGCCAGACGGTACTCGTTTGGCTGTCGACTATGACTCAACTGTCTTTATCGACCGCTCAATCTCTGAGGTTTACAGCACGCTCTTTATCACGGGCGGCTTGGTTATCCTTGTGCTTTATATCTTTATTGGTCAAGCACGTGCAACACTTATTCCAGCGGTAACCGTACCTGTATCTCTGATCTCGTCGTTTATTGCCGCGTACTACTTCGGTTTCTCTATCAACCTGATTACCTTGATGGCACTTATCCTGTCGATTGGTTTGGTGGTAGATGATGCGATCGTGGTGGTTGAGAACATTTTCCACCATATTGAACGTGGTGAGTCACCGCTGCTTGCGGCCTATAAAGGTACTCGTGAAGTAGGCTTCGCGGTAATCGCAACAACGCTTGTATTGGTAATGGTATTCCTACCAATCTCGTTCATGGACGGCATGGTTGGCCTATTGTTTACCGAGTTTTCTGTATTGCTTGCGATGTCGGTGATCTTCTCGTCGCTAGTCGCATTAACGCTAACGCCAGTGCTAGGCAGTAAGATCCTTAAAGCGAACGTTAAACCAAACCGTTTCAATTTGTTTGTCGAGCGCGTATTTGGCAAGCTTGAGTCTGGATACCGCGCGGTATTGCGCCGTGCTCTTAACTGGCGTTGGGCCGCTCCAATCATCATTATCGCGTGTATGGGCGGTAGTTATGGCTTGATGCAACAAGTGCCGTCGCAACTGACGCCACAAGAAGACCGTGGTGTTATATTTGCGTTTGTTCGTGGTGCCGATGCAACCAGTTACAACCGTATGTCTGCCAACATGGACATCGTTGAAGAACGCTTAATGCCATTGCTTGGTCAGGGCTTCTTGAAGTCATTCAGTATTCAATCGCCAGCGTTTGGTGGTAATGCGGGTGACCAAACGGGCTTCGTAATCATGATCCTAGAAGACTGGGATGAGCGTGACGTTACCGCACAAGAAGCGTTGAACGAAGTTCGTAAATCGTTGAACGGCATTCCAGATGTGCGTGTATTCCCGTTCATGCCGGGCTTCAAAGGTGGTTCAAGTGAGCCTGTTCAATTCGTACTTGGCGGTTCTGATTACTCTGAACTTCAGAAGTGGGCAGAGCTCTTAAAGCAAGCGGCTGAAGATTCTCCAATGATGGAAGGCGCGGACATCGATTACTCTGAGAAAACACCAGAGCTATTGGTAACCGTAGATAAGCAGCGTGCAGCAGAGCTAGGTGTTAGCGTTTCAGACATTTCAGATACGTTAGAAATCATGCTTGGCGGCCGCAGTGAAACGACCTTCGTTGACCGTGGTGAAGAGTACGACGTGTATCTGCGTGGTGATGAAAACAGCTTCAACAACGCGAACGATCTAAGCCAAATCTACATGCGAACTCAGTCTGGTGAGCTGGTTACACTTGATACGCTGACGCACATTGAAGAAGTGGCTTCATCGATTCGTTTGTCGCACTACAACAAGCAGAAATCGGTGACCATTAAAGCGAACCTAATGGAAGGTTACACGCTGGGTGACGCGCTCGATTTCCTTGATGAACAAGCGATTGAACAGCTACCGGGTGATATTTCAGTGAGCTACTCTGGCGAGTCAAAAGACTTTAAAGAGAACCAATCAAGTATCCTAGTGGTGTTTGCGCTAGCGATGCTGGTCGCATACTTGGTACTGGCCGCGCAGTTTGAAAGCTTCATTAACCCGCTGGTGGTGATGTTCACCGTACCTATGGGGATCTTCGGTGGCTTCTTAGGCTTGGTGCTGATGAGTCAAGGGCTCAACGTCTACAGCCAGATTGGTATGATCATGTTGATCGGTATGGTAACCAAAAACGGTATCTTGATCGTAGAGTTTGCTAACCAACTTCGTGACCGTGGTATTGAGTTTGAAAAGGCGATCATTGATGCTTCTGCTCGACGCTTACGTCCAATCATGATGACGGCATTCACGACGCTGGCTGGTGCAATTCCATTGATTACTTCAACGGGCGCAGGCTATGAAAGCCGAGTGGCTGTGGGTACGGTTATCTTCTTCGGTATGGGCTTCGCGACATTGGTAACTCTGTTCGTTATCCCTGCGATGTACCGACTGATTTCAGGATCAACACGCTCTCCGGGTCACGTGGAAGCGGAACTTAATAAAGAGCTTAGCCATGACAACGTGGGAAGAACCTCTCACGGTTAATGAACACGCACGATTAATGAACACGGAATAGTGTAACAATATTGAAAAGCCTGCGTTTGCTCCTAGCGAATGAACTGACCCCCAATAGT
>NZ_JBFROH010000086.1:0-872 GCF_041471425.1 Vibrio sp. 10N.261.52.C2
CATAGACAGAACCTTAAGCACTAAGCTCAGCGTAAATTCCGTCTAACGTAATGTTTTCTTTAGACTTCCTCTGCGCGGACTTTTGAGCGTTCCTTGATATATAACTGGTAGCCCATTCGATTTTATTGCTGATTTCTGACCATGCGCCGTGACTGATACATTCAAATATTGGTAACAGCCAGACATCCACATTTTTTGCCGCTTTAAACAATGAGACCGATGGCATTATCTGAAGCGCAATACTACGCCTAATGATCAGCGCAAGTAAACTGGCCCAGATGAGCCCATCAACGATGGCCTTTTGTGCGGTGACAAATCGTTGCCAGTTGGTGTGAGACTTTAACTCTTTAAAAAGCAGTTCCACCTGCCATCGACAGCGGTAGATCGCCATGATGTCATCGGCAGTAAAGGTGTCTGAAGGTAAGTTAGTTATCCAAATGCAGAATCGTTTTTCTTCAGCAAACCATCGTCGCACGACTCTAAACTCTTGTTTACCTCGACGGACTTTTAGGTCAAGGACCTGCGAACGGTTGGTACCTCGAGTAATGTCTTTCAGCTTCTTCCCTTCTAGCTTAGGCAGCAGTCGCCCCTTGCCGTTCCTTGCCTCAATAATCATAGGGTTCAGAGACTTAGCACCTCGGACAATATAGAATCCGCCATGCTGTTCAAGCTCTCGAAAGAAGTGGAAATCAGGATACCCTGCGTCAGCTAACAGCAATTTGTTGTTCATCGTTTTGGGCTCAGGTAAAAAATCTCTTTCTGATGCCGTATCAGCGCTGATGTTCATCGCGACTGGAGAAAAGCTTTTCAACGACATTGTCATATGACATTCAACCGCTGCAGGGTTACGTTTAAATCGACTCGGATAAACA
>NZ_JBFROH010000086.1:1671-1839 GCF_041471425.1 Vibrio sp. 10N.261.52.C2
TTGAGCTATTGCTCGCATAACAAGTTGCCGCATGAAATTAGGAAACTCATTTTTCCTCAACTGGTTATGGTAAGGCTTGTATGCCACGGCACCTTCAGGGCTCAAGCACATCCCATTGAATTGTCGCAGTAAATCCGCAATGGAAGTGCAGTTTCCTTTGCTTAACGC
>NZ_JBFROH010000087.1:0-147 GCF_041471425.1 Vibrio sp. 10N.261.52.C2
AATGGAAGAGCGTGACCTGACAGTTAAGATCATTAACGGCGAAATCCACATTATCGACGAAAACACCAGTGAGTGGGTAGGTACTGTACAACGCAAGGATGGTGAGATCATTTTCCGTGGCAACGGAGACTTCGAAAAAACTCTAGT
>NZ_JBFROH010000087.1:1055-1181 GCF_041471425.1 Vibrio sp. 10N.261.52.C2
TAATTGATAGCCCACGACCTACTCTCCCAGCCTCTCCAGAGCACCCAGATATGGACTTTGATGATACACCTCGTTGGTCTCCAGATTTCGGTGAAGACCGTCCTGAAATGGAAGAGCGTGACCTGA
>NZ_JBFROH010000088.1:0-6175 GCF_041471425.1 Vibrio sp. 10N.261.52.C2
GCGATGAACCTTTTTTATTGCCTGAATTATCAATATTTCAAGCAGTTATTTAAGTTGATCGCATAATTTTGCGCGCTATATGAAACACTACACCAATAAATACCAAACCACTCGCGACCACACCTGAACACCATTCCACAACCCCATATCAACTTCTATTCTTTCCATCAACCAGTGCCTGCACTGAAACAAACTAAACAATGGAATAGAACAATGAATAACAAAAATAGAAGAACAAATCAGAAAGGTTTCACGCTGATTGAATTGATGATTGTGGTGGCGGTAATTGGGGTATTGTCTGCTATTGCGGTACCTCAATATCAAGATTACGTAAAGAAAAGTGCTTTGGGTGCAGCTTTAGCTTCCGTAACTGCATATAAAACAAATATCGAAGATTCAATCGCGTTTGAAAATGAATTCCCGGCAATTTCAGCCGCATTTGGTATTGGTACTATTAACTCTACATCTGCCGCGATCACAACAACCGGACAAAACGCAATAGTTGCAACAATCACCGAAGGCGCAGGGGAAAATGCCACTGTAACGTTAACTAGACAAAATGCTACCGGCGAATGGTCATGTGTCCATAACCAAAGCACAATTAATTTAACAGGCTGCTCATAAGTGCTAACCAACCTCCCGACCGTTCTTCGTCAGGCTGACTTGCTTAGCCTGACTCAAGAACAAGCTGTTGCGGAACATATACAAGCTTCAGGTGTTTCTACACCTGAAGCTTTGCTCGTTCTGGATTTCTTCAGCGGCGATTCCTTAGCAAACAACATTAAAACCATCTTCGGCTTACCGTTAGTACAACTTGCCAATGTTGATTATGAAATCTTATGTGACCAATTAGGGCTTCGTGAACTGATAACCAAGTATCGTGCTCTCCCGATTTCAGTCTCTAGCTCGACTCTCACGCTCGCCTCTGCTGACCCTACCGACTTGCAAGCGGAAGATGACTTTCGATTTGCGACCGGATTACAGATTGAATTGGTTGTCGCCAACTACTCAGAACTAGAAGGCGCAATACGAAAGCTGTATGGCCGTTCGATTTCCGGGCAAGACTCCAAACGCAAAGAGATCACTCAAGATGAACTCGCCAATCTTGTTGAGGTGTCTGACGACGAGATAGCGTCGATTGAAGATCTCAGCCAAGACGACTCCCCTGTCAGCCGCTTTATCAATCAGATACTGGTTGATGCGGTTCGTAAGGGTGCATCAGATATCCACTTCGAGCCTTATGAAGAGCACTACCGAGTACGCCTGCGTTGTGATGGTATCCTTGTTGAAATACAGCAACCCGCCTCTCACTTAAGTCGTCGTCTATCAGCTCGCTTAAAGATCCTCGCCAAGCTTGATATCGCTGAACGCCGCTTGCCTCAAGACGGTCGTATTAAGTTACGCTTGAACGACGAACTCGCGATAGATATGCGTGTATCAACTTTGCCGACCTTGTGGGGTGAAAAGATCGTTCTTCGACTGCTTGATAGCAGCGCGGCCAATCTAGATATCGATAAGTTAGGTTACAGCGAAGATCAAAAAGCACTCTACCTCAATGCCCTGAAACGCCCACAAGGGATGATCTTAATGACAGGCCCAACCGGCAGCGGAAAAACCGTCTCCCTATATACTGGCCTTCGAGTGCTCAACACAACTGAACGCAACATATCAACAGCCGAAGATCCGGTGGAAATTAACCTATGTGGTATCAATCAGGTACAAGTGACGCCTAAGATCGGCTTTGGATTTGCGGAAGCTCTGCGATCATTTTTACGACAAGACCCTGATGTGGTGATGGTTGGAGAGATCCGCGACTTGGAAACGGCAGAAATCGCGATCAAAGCATCGCAAACGGGTCACTTAGTACTTTCGACACTGCACACGAATTCCGCCGCAGAAACCGTCACCCGACTCGCACATATGGGTATAGAACCCTTTAACCTCGCTTCATCATTGAGTTTGATTATCGCCCAACGACTGGCAAGACGATTATGCAACCACTGCAAAGAAAATGACGACTCGCCAGACATATTCCTGCGTCACTCCATTCCTAACAGCCAAACCATCTACAAAGCGAGTCCTAAAGGTTGCAATGAGTGCAACCAGGGTTATTCGGGGCGAGTGGGTATCTATGAAGTGATGCCGTTTAGCGATCAACTGAAAAGCAGCCTGATCGACAAACCGAACGCGTTGGCCATTGAAAACTTGGCTCGCCGAGAAGGCATGAGAACTCTGCAAGAGTCGGGGCTAGATAAATTGCTTGAAGGCACCACCAGCTATCAAGAGCTGCAACGTGTTCTGTACATATAAACCAATGGAGCACCAATGAGTAGCAAGTCCAAACAATCACAATTAAAAAGCTATCACTGGAAAGGCATTAACAGCTCAGGCAAGAAAGTGTCTGGGCAAACGTTAGCGCTCACCGAATTGGAAGTACGAGAAAAGCTCAAAGAACAGCATATTCAGATTAAGAAAATCAAAAAGAAAAGTATTTCAGCCGTCACTCGTTTAACCCATAGAGTCAAAGCTAAAGACATCACTATTTTAACTCGGCAACTTGCTACCATGCTGGCTACTGGTGTGCCTATCGTACAAGCCATCAAGTTGGTGTCGGACAATCACCGCAAAGCTGAAATGAAATCGATTCTATCGCATATCTGCAAAGGTGTAGAAGCCGGTACGCCAATCTCAAAAGCGATGCGAACCGCAAGCCGTCACTTTGATGAACTGTATACTGATTTGGTCGCCACAGGCGAACTCTCCGGCAACCTTGCACAAGTATTTGAACGCTTGGCGACCTATCGTGAAAAGAGTGAGCAACTAAAATCCAAGGTTATAAAGGCTCTCATCTACCCAGCAATGGTTGTAGCGGTCGCCCTTACCGTTTCCTACTTAATGCTGACCATGGTGATTCCAGAGTTTGAGTCGATGTTTTCTGGCTTTGGCGCCGACCTGCCTTGGTTCACCCAACAAGTACTCTACCTTTCCCATTGGATGCAGGCTTACAGTTTTTATACGGCTGTAGGCATCGGGCTTGTTGTCCTGATTATTTACCAACTGTGTCAGCGCTCCCACTCGATCAGACTGTCTGTTAGTCGGCTAGGATTACGCTTTCCTGTTCTTGGTGGCGTATTAGCCAAAGCCTCTATTGCCAAATTCAGCCGAACCTTATCAACTAGTTTTAGTTCTGGTATTCCTATTTTAATGAGCCTAAAAACCACAGCCAAAACCGCAGGCAACCTACATTATGAATCAGCAATCATTGAGGTTCACCGAGAAACCGCAGCAGGCATGCCGATGTATATCGCGATGCGCAATACCAATGCCTTCCCTGAAATGGTGTTGCAGATGGTGATGATTGGTGAAGAGTCGGGCAACCTTGATGATATGCTCAATAAAGTCGCTTCCATTTACGAGTTTGAAGTAGACAACACAGTCGACAATTTAGGCAAAATTTTAGAACCATTGATCATCGTATTTTTGGGAACGGTTGTTGGCGGGCTTGTGGTTGCGATGTACTTACCGATCTTTAATCTTATGAGTGTGTTAGGATAGTTAAAGCAACTAAACACCCATGAGCAGCAATCTCTGCTCACCTTGATTAAGTGGTAAAGGACACTATGGAAGTATTTCACTACTATCCTTGGCTATTCCCCGTATTAGCTTTCATTTTTAGCCTTCTTATCGGCAGCTTCCTCAACGTAGTCATACACCGTTTACCGATTATGATGGAACGCGAATGGCAACAAGAGTGCTCGGAATATTTCTCTCAATATAAAATTCCAGCGCCAGAGGGAAAGTTCAATCTCAGCATTCCTCGTTCAACCTGCCCGAAATGCAAAACCCAATTAAGAATCGTCGACAATATCCCAGTGTTAAGCTGGTTGCTCTTAAAGGGTAAGTGCCACAGCTGCGCTAATCCAATCAGTGCTCGCTACCCTTTGGTCGAACTGCTTACAGCAATACTTTGCACAATGGTTGCTAGCCACTTTGGTTTCAGTTACTACGCCATTGCTTTGATTCTTTTCACCTTCGCACTGATTACCGCGACCTTTATCGATCTCGATACCATGTTGTTGCCTGATCAAATCACCTTGCCTTTGGTATGGTCCGGTATCGCATTAGCACTGTTTAATATCGGCCCAGTATCGCTGCAAGATTCCGTGGTTGGCGCAATGGCTGGTTACCTCGCTTTATGGTCTGTTTATTGGTTGTTCAAACTGCTAACAGGTAAAGAAGGCATGGGTTACGGTGACTTCAAACTCCTGGCTGCGCTTGGTGCATGGCTTGGTTGGCAACACCTACCGATGATCATCCTTTTATCTTCGCTGGTAGGCCTTGTGTTTGGTTTAATTCAACTTCGCCTGAAACAGCAAGGCATCGATAAAGCCTTTCCATTTGGCCCTTACCTTGCAATTGCGGGTTGGGTAAGCTTGATGTGGGGTAACGACATCATGGGTTGGTATTTCACTTCTGTACTAGGAATTTAACCATGGCAATCATTATCGGATTAAGCGGCGGTATCGCCAGTGGCAAAACCACGGTCGCTAACCTGTTCAATGAGCATTTTAATATTGATATTGTTGATGCTGATATCGTGGCACGTGAAGTGGTTGCGCTGGGCAGTGACGGTTTAAAACAGATTACAGAACACTTTGGTGAGTCTATCTTGCTTAAAGATGGAACTCTCAACCGAAGTCGACTGCGTGAGCTGATCTTCTCTGATCCTAAAGAGAAGCAGTGGCTCAATGATCTTCTTCATCCCATGATCCGTGACAAAATTGACAGTGACCTGTCTAAAATCACATCCCCGTATGGTTTATTAGTTGCACCGCTATTGGTGGAAAACCAAATGCAAGGCATGGCCGATCGCGTATTAATTGTTGATGTGCCAGCAGAAGTTCAAATAGAACGTACGATGAGTCGTGACAATGTTTCTAGGGAACAAGTTGCATCAATTTTAAAATCACAAGCTTCAAGAGAACAGCGCTTAGCGGTTGCAGATGACGTGATTAAAAACCATACTAAAAACCAAGAACTTTTGCCTCAAATCACAGATTTACATCAAAAGTATCTGGCAATCAGTACAGTAGATGGGTCAGAATAGAACTATGTTGAATGAAGGTTTGCTTGATGATCACCCATAAATTTGAACATCCTCTAAATGAGAAAACAAGAATCTACTTAAGAGTTGAATCGCTCTTGAGGCAGCTACACTTGTCTTCTACATTTTCCGATGCTCAACAGTATCAACTCTTTTTCCGTTCCATCTTTGATCTGATTGAAATCTTCGAACAGATCCAACTCAAGAGCGAACTCGCAAAAGATATTGAGAAGCAACGTGTAACCTACAAAAGTTGGTTGGATGTTGAAGGTGTCGATCAAGAGATGCTGACATCACTGCTTAATGACATTGGTAACATCTATCGTGATCTGATGCAGGCAGAGCGTTTTGGCCAGTCACTTAAGGAAGACCGCTTCCTGAGTGCCATTCGCCAACGCTTTAATCTTCCAGGTGGCTCATGCTGCTTTGATTTACCGGCACTGCATTATTGGCTGCACCTTCCTCTCGATAAGAGAATGCGAGATGCTAAAGCGTGGATGGATAACTTACAACCTCTGTATGAAGCGCTAACACTGTGGTTGAAGCTCACCAGAGAGACTGGTCACTTTAAAGAGCAAATCGCTCGCGCTGGCTTCTTCCAGAGCGATGCCGATGAAGCGAATATCCTTCGTCTATCTATTCCAATGCAATACGGTGCCTACCCGATGATCTCAGGTCACAAGAACCGCTTTGCTGTTAAGTTCATGAGCTTTGAAACAGGGCAAGCCTGTACTCAAGACATTGAATTTGAATTGGCTATCTGCACCTAATTAATTTTCTTTTTTTAGTTTGGCTTGAGTCTTCACTCGAGCCTAAACTCACTATTATTACACCTTCAAATTAAGAATCACTATGTCGAAGAAAATCACCATCGTTAAATGCCCTCAATGTAATGCTGACGTTGAATGGGGCGAACAAAGCCCGCACCGCCCGTTTTGCAGCAAGCAATGTCAGATGATTGATTTCGGTGAATGGGCAGACGAAGAGAACAGCATCGCTGGCGCACCAGATATGTCAGATAGCGATGGTTGGTCGGAAGATCCGCACTAAGCGAGTAGCGAGTAGCGAGTA
>NZ_JBFROH010000089.1:0-4221 GCF_041471425.1 Vibrio sp. 10N.261.52.C2
TTTTATGACTACCGCCTTTGAAGTCGATATCAATACTATCGCAAATTCATTTTCAACTATGGTTCCTATCTTAGAGGGAACGTACGACCTAACACCTGACGCTATTTTGCTAGAGCAAGAACAGCATGAGTCGGATGTTCGCTCTTACCCAAGACGCCTGCCTATTGCTATTAAACGAGCATGTGGCGCTTTAGTTGAAGATACTCGTGGCCAACTCTTTCTCGATTGCTTAGCCGGTGCAGGTACACTTTCTCTGGGTTACAACCACCCTGAGATTAACCAAGCACTTAAAGACCAACTCGATTCTGGTTTGCCATACCAAACACTTGATATCACGACTCAAGCAAAAGAGACGTTTATCAAGCGAGTTAAAGCTTTTCTTCCTCAAGACTTTTCAAATAACTCGGTTCTTCAATTCTGTGGCCCATCTGGCGCTGACGCTGTGGAAGCGGCGATCAAGCTCGCCAAGCAAACCACAGGTCGCAACACCATGTTTGCTTTCCGTGGTGCTTACCATGGTATGACGAACGGCACCATGGGTATGATGGGTAACCTCGGCACTAAAGAGCGTCGTAGCGGCTTGATGTCTGATGTGCACTTCATGCCTTTCCCATACAACCTACGCTGCCCGTTTGGTATTGGTGGTGAAGCGGGTGCTAACGCGAGCATTCGTTACATCGAACGTATGTTGAATGATGACGAGTCTGGCATCATGAAACCGGCGGCGATGATCGTTGAGCCTGTGCAAGGTGAGGGCGGTGTGATTCCTGCTCCAGCATCTTGGTTACAAGGCCTACGTCGCATCTGTGATGAGCACGGCATCCTACTGATTTTTGATGAGATTCAGTGTGGTGTGGGCAAAACTGGCCATCGATTTGCGTTTGAAGAGTCTGGTGTTAATCCAGATATCTTATGTTTATCTAAAGCGATTGGTGGCGGACTGCCTATGTCGCTGCTTGTGTTCGATAAGAGCATTGATACATGGAAAGCGGGTGAGCACACCGGTACATTCCGTGGTAACCAATTAGCAATGGTCTCTGGCGCTAAGGCGTTGGAGATCATCGAACGAGATGGCTTAGTTGAGCACGCGAACATCGCAGGCCAATATTTACGTCACGGGCTTGAGAATATTCAATCACGCGTTAGCTGTATTGCTGAAGTTCGTGGTAAAGGCCTGATGCTCGGTGCTGAGATCAAACAACCAAATGGTGAGCTTAACAAGTTTGGCGAACCACAATCAGACGGCGAACTAACCCTAGCGATTCAACGAGCAGCGTTAGAGCGTGGCTTGATGGTTGAAAAGGGTGGTCGTGATGGCTCGGTAATTCGTTTCCTTCCGCCAATGATTATCTCTTTTGAGCAGATTGACTTTGCACTCCGTGTAATGGAAGAAGCGATCATCGCAGCTGGTGGTGGCTTACAACAAGACCCAGCTTCAAGCGAACAAGCAAACCAAGAATGGAACAAGCATTTCATCCATACAGGTTTAGGCGGTAGCGACGAATTTGCTAACGTGATGAACCAAACCACTCAAGCGATGAAAGCGGTTTTTGAACAGGTTGAAACCCCTTATTCGGGTTTAGATCCAAAAGTGCTAGAAGCAGCTATCAATGCTGTCGACCTTGATAACAATCAACACGCTTTGGTTGATGTTGTAGATAGTACTGCAGACCTTGTCGCTGCAAACTCCATCTTCGTGCAACACCCAGATTGCATTGCACACCTTCACACTCCTCCTCTTATGGCTTCGGTAGCAGCGGAATCGATTATCGCGGCATTGAATCAATCAATGGATTCATGGGACCAAGCATCGGCTGCGACTTATGTTGAGCAGCGCGTCGTGGATTGGATGTGTGACAAATACCAACTTGGCGCACAAGCTGACGGTGTTTTCACTAGCGGTGGCACGCAAAGTAACCTAATGGGTTTATTGCTTGCGAGAGACTGGGTTGCGGATAAGCACAATGGTCACTCAATCCAAAAGCTTGGCTTACCAGAATACGCGAGCAAGCTGCGTATCTTATGTTCAAAGAAATCTCACTTCACGGTTCAAAAGTCAGCCTCTCTACTAGGGCTAGGCGAAGCGGCAGTGTGCTGTGTTGATACCAATGCAAACGGCACTATCAAGCCTGACTTGCTAGACGCAGAAGTGAAAGCACTGAAAGCACAAGGTCTGATTCCTTTTGCTGTGATTGGTACTGCGGGCACAACCGATCATGGTGCTATCGATGACCTTGATGCGATTGCAGAAATCGCAAGTCAGCAAGATCTTTGGTTCCATGTCGACAGTGCTTACGGTGGCGCACTTATTTTAAGTAGCCATAAAGCTCGTCTACAAGGCATCGAAAAAGCAGACTCAGTGAGCGTCGATTTCCACAAATTGTTCTATCAAACAATCAGCTGTGGTGCGGTGTTGCTCAAAGACAAAGCGAACTTTAAGTACTTACTGCATCACGCAGATTACTTGAATCGTGAGCACGATGAGCTACCTAATCTGGTCGATAAGTCTATTGCGACCACCAAGCGCTTCGATGCACTGAAAGTCTTCATGACCATGCAAAGTGTCGGTCCAAAGCAGTTGGGCGATATGTACGACCATCTTCTTGAGCAGACGCTTCAAGTTGCCGATTTGATTCAGAAGCATGACGATTTTGAGCTACTTGCTGAGCCGTCACTTTCGACTGTGCTGTTCCGATCTAAGCCGTCAGCAAACGGCGAGCTAGATTTAGACAAATTGAATCAAATGCTAAGACTGGAAGCGCTGACTCGTGGTGTTGCAGTACTCGGTGAAACGGTCGTGGATGGTAAGAGTGCGCTTAAATTCACTATCTTGAATCCGTGCCTAAAGACATCAGATTTCAAATCTCTAATTAACAAAATTCAAACTCTAGCCACTGAGCTAGCAGAACAACAAGGGTAATTAATACTATGGCTATTCTACAAATTGGTGCAGGCGGCGTTGGTTGGGTTGTTGCACATAAAGCAGCACAAAATAACGAAGTACTGGGTGATATCACAATCGCTTCGCGCACAATCGCGAAATGTGAAAAAATCATCGAATCGATTAAAGGTAAAAACAACCTTAAAGATTTAACTAAGAAACTAGAAGCACGTTCAGTAGACGCTGACGATGTTGATGCGCTTGTTGCTTTGATTAAAGAAGTTAAGCCTGATCTAGTTATCAACGCTGGTCCTCCTTGGGTAAACATGGCGATCATGGAAGCGTGTTACCAATCTAAAGTATCTTACCTAGATACATCGGTAGCGGTTGACCTATGTTCTGAAGGTCAACAAGTACCACAAGCTTACGATTGGCAGTGGGGCTACCGTGAGAAGTTCGCTGAAGCAGGCATCACAGGTATTCTTGGTGCTGGTTTCGATCCAGGTGTGGTATCAATCTTTGCTGCATACGCGGTTAAGCACTTGTTCGATGAGATTGACTCAATTGATGTAATGGATGTGAATGCTGGTGACCACGGCAAGAAGTTTGCGACAAACTTTGACCCAGAAACCAACATGCTTGAGATCCAAGGCGATTCTTTCTACTGGGAAAATGAAGAGTGGAAACAAGTACCTTGTCACTCTCGTATGCTTGAGTTTGAATTCCCGAACTGTGGTTCTCACAAAGTTTACTCAATGGCGCACGATGAAGTTCGTTCAATGAAAGAGTTCATCCCAGCCAAGCGTATCGAATTTTGGATGGGCTTTGGTGATGCATACTTGAACTACTTCAACTGCATGCGTGATATCGGTCTTCTTAGCCCAGATCCGCTAACACTGCACGATGGTACTGTGGTTCAGCCTCTGCATGTTCTTAAAGCACTACTACCGGATCCAACATCTCTAGCTCCGGGTTACACTGGTTTAACGTGTATCGGTACTTGGGTTCAAGGTAAGAAAGATGGTAAAGAGCGTAGCGTATTCATCTACAATAACGCAGACCACGAAGTGGCTTACGAAGACGTAGAGCACCAAGCGATCTCTTACACAACTGGTGTTCCAGCGATTACCGCTGCACTTCAGTTCTTCCGTGGCGAATGGGCTGATAAAGGCGTGTTCAACATGGAACAGCTAAATCCAGATCCGTTCCTAGCAACTATGCCGGAAATTGGTCTAGATTGGCATGTTCAAGAGCTTGAAGCAGGCCAAGGTCTTCCAGTGATTCATGAGCTGAAAAAATAAGAACTGATTTCTTGTTTTGATTGCTAATTAAAGGGGACA
>NZ_JBFROH010000090.1:0-302 GCF_041471425.1 Vibrio sp. 10N.261.52.C2
AGATGGGGCTATAGCTCAGCTGGGAGAGCGCCTGCCTTGCACGCAGGAGGTCTGCGGTTCGATCCCGCATAGCTCCACCATCTTTAAGGGTTTTTCCCTAAGAATCTTTAAAAATGGTTTCGAAAGAAATCAAGCTCTTTAACAATTTGGAAAGCTGACTGATTGATTACTTACGAGTAATTCAATCAAATTTAAAAGTTCTCAATGTTTATCTTTCATTAGATAAACACAACAAACACATTCAAGTGTCTTGTATTCGAATCAAACTTAGTTTGATTCACAATTGAGTCCGGCAAACAGTC
>NZ_JBFROH010000091.1:0-3419 GCF_041471425.1 Vibrio sp. 10N.261.52.C2
ATTAGCTCGTACTCGTGGTGAGTAAGGTTCGCTAGTGATACACGTACTGATGCGTGTACTGTGTCGAAACCTTTACCAGGTAGTAAGATTACGCCGGTTTCGTGAGCAAGACGGAATAGGAAGTCTTTACCTTTCTCGTTAGCTTTGAACCAGTCGACAAACTCTTGACCGTAAAGTTTGCCACCTAGCGTGTCTAGCTCTAGTAGTGTGTAGTAATCCACACGGTCTTTGTTCTCTTCGATTGCTACACCCATGTTTTTGTAAAGCGTTGTGTAGCGCTCACGGATGATGCGTTTACAAGCGGCTTTGTAGCGACCTTCTGAGTCCATTAGACAAGTTAATGCAAACATCGCCATTTGTACTTGTTGTGGTAGAGACAGACCTGCAGTATGGTTCAATGCTACGCTGCGGCTATCAGCAACGATACGGTCGATGAATTTGATGTCACGTGGCTCTGGAGTTAGCGTTTTGTAACGGTCGTCCAATTGGCACTGTTTTTCTTCGCTGAAAGAACTTAGTGCGTCATCAAATACGTTTTTGTGTTGGATACCAATGGTACCTAAACGCCAGCCTGTTGCGCCAAAGTACTTAGAGAACGAGTAAACACAAAGTGTGTTGTATGGTAGTTTTGCAAATAGAGAAACGAAGTCATCGGCAAATGTACCGTATACGTCATCAGTGATGATGAATAGGTCACTGCGTTGCTCATTCACAAAGTTTGTTAGGTTCTCTAGAGTCTCGTCAGAGAATTTCACTGATGCTGGATTAGCAGGGTTAACGACGCAAAGTAGTTTGATGTCTGTATCTGCCAGTTTCTCGATTTCAGACATTGGAAGCTGCCAAGTGGTCTCATCAAGACGTAGCTCTACGATTTCCAGCTCATATTCTGCTAGCTCTGGGATTTCTAGGTAAGGGGTAAAGATTGGCGTGATTAGCGCAACTTTGTCACCTTTTTTCAATAGACCATTGTTGAACATGGTTGCGAACGTGTACGTCATTGACGCTGTGCCGCCTTCTGTTGCGAACAGGTCAAAGTTAGTCGTCATTGGCATTGGGCCGTACATCTCTTCTGCGATGTATTGTTTAACCACTTTCTCGATGTTCACTAGCATACGTGGTGGCACTGGGTAGTTACACGCAAGGTAAGCCAGTACTAGCTCATTTAGGAACGCTTGTTTTTCGATGCCTAGACGGTCTTTTGCGTAGCTTAGTGCACGACGTAGGAAATCAACGCCTTTGTCTGTTGCATATTGGCTTGCGAACGTGTCGAAACGCTCAACGATGCCGACGCCATCAGGGATACCACCGAAATCACCACCTAGGTAAGCGTAGTTACGCTCTGCTTCTGCTACCGCAAACTCACCAAGACGGATGAATGCTTTACGAGGTAGCGTTGCTAGGAAGTTAGGGTTACCACGACCTGCATCAAGAAGTGCACGATCTGGCACAGCTTGCGCCACTTCAATCAGTTTGTCTTTTAGCTCGAATGGGCTTAGGTCAGCGAATTTTGAAAAATCGATAGTTGGAGTTTGAGTAGTCATAATAGATACCTTACTTTCATAAATTTTAGCAAGTCGATCCCCTTCCCTATGTTTGGCCAGGGAATCGCTTAGTGTTTTAATTGGATTGACGTCTTAGACTGACGTTATAGTCTGAATTACATACCAGCGTTGACGGAGATAATGCCGACGATGATTGGTCCCCAAAGGGTCAATAGCACGTTGGCTACTGCGTAAGTCACTGTGAATGAGAATACTGGAGTTGCATTGCCTGTTTTTTCCATCAATGCCGCAAACGCAGGGTTTGCACTTCGACCACCAGTCACACAACCAAGTGCTTCAATTGGGTTTTTGATTCTCAAAACAAAGTAAGAGAAGAAGAACGAAATAATCTGTGGAATGATGGTTACCGCAACACCCAAGAATAGTAGGCTCATACCGTGTTCTTTGATGGTGTCTACCGCTTGAGGGCCAGCCTCAAGACCAACGATGCCCACGAATGCTGCTAGACCGAAGTCGCGAATAAAGCTTGCTGCTGATTCTGGGAATTGCGCCACATGTGGGTTACGGCTGCGTAACCAACCAACAATCAGACCTGACACTAGACAGCCTGCACCAGAGCCGATAGTGACCGGAATACCTGCAATTTTGAAGTTGATTAGGCCAATCAAAAGACCCAATACCATACCCATGCCTAGTACAATGAAGTCAGTCATTGTTGCTGAGTTCATTGGCTTACCGATTGTACCTTGAACACGATTAATATCGCTTGGTGAGCCAGTTAATTGAATAACATCATTTTTCTTAACAACAAGGTCAGCGTGAACTGGGATTGATACACCTTCGCGAAGGTAGTCAGTCACATAAACACCACGGTAAGTGCCTTTGTTCGCTTCTGATTTGATTTGACCTAGTGTACGGCCAATCAGTTGTTTGTTGTCTGCGATAAGCTGACGGTTCTCTTCAATGACTTCGTACTCTTCTGGAAGCACAACTTCAGAGCCAACAGAGTCACCTTTCAACTGACCAATGGCTTTACGAGTACCTGTGATAACCAGAACATCGCCTTGTTGAAGCTTAGTAAATTTGTCTGCTTCAATCGCTTTGCCATCACGCTCGATAACTTCGATGCATGCGTCTATTGAATCTTGATTGATTTGGGCTAGTGTCAAACCATTCACTTTGCTCTCTGCTTTGATTTCAAAAGCGCGAGTCTCAAGTTTTGTCATCGCATTGAATTCACCAGCACCAAGCTCTGCATTACCATCTGAGTTCGCTTCTGCCATTTTGATTGCTTCAGCGCGGATATCCCATTTCATTAGTGTTGGGAATACCCATGTCACCATTAGGATTGGACCTAGAGAACCGAAGATGTAAGTTACAGCGTAACCAACAGCAACGTTAGTTTGCATCAGATGTTTGGCTTCTTCAGACACACCACCCAAACGGGCGATCGCATCGCCTGCAGTACCAATGATCGCAGACTGAGTTAAACCACCGGCAGCTAGGCCCGCAGCAGTACCTCTATCTAAGTCAAACAACCACGCAGCGGCAAGTACACACAATAAGCCTGAAACCGTCATAACAACCGCAGACAACAGAATGTTGATGGTTCTAAAGTTAAGCGCTTTAAAGAATTGTGCGCCGCCTTGATAACCCACAGCATAAATAAAGAGCGCAAAGAAAATACTTTTTACGCCGGGATCAATCTGAACACCAAATTGCCCAATAATTACGCCCATTAATAATGTTCCGGCCACACCGCCTAAAACAAATCGGCCGATAGTAATTTTACCAACCATATAACCCAATGAGAGTGTAATAAATAGTGCGACAAATGGTGCCATGTCAAACAGATTAGAAATAATGTCCATGACAAATTTACTCTTGTTACTAAATATAAGGAGTAAATAATCTAAC
>NZ_JBFROH010000092.1:0-6102 GCF_041471425.1 Vibrio sp. 10N.261.52.C2
GCCTAGTGGGCTAGAGCCTATCACCTTCTGGGTTGTCATCCATTGGTAAAGCTCATCCAGTATCGGCTTGGCAAGCGCTTGACGCTCTGCTTTTCGCTCTTCGGCAGGCGCACCTTTTAAGCGTGATTCTATCCCGTAGAGTTTTTGGATTTTAGCCAGCGCCTTATCAGCCTTGCCCGATTTACCTTTCCCTTGAAGCTTTTTAGCATCCATGAACTTGCGACGAGCATGCGCTAAGCACCCTACATTGGTGACGTGATGCAGACCATCATAAGCCGCGTAGCCATCGGTTTGTAGATAACCGTTGTAGTCACCTAAAAAGTCCACGGGACACGCCCTCGCGCGACTGTTTTGATAGTTGTACAAGGCAATATTTTTCACATTCGGCAGTGCCGATTCGGGTGAGTCAGCGCCTGAGCAGTAGAGCCACATATAACACTGCTTCTCTTCTTTGAGCACATTGAGCGGCGTTTCATCCGCTTGAACCACCACTTGTTGAAGTAGGTGCTCTTTCAAGGCGGCATACAGCGGGGCGAACTTCTCACTGACTTGGATGACCCACCTAGCCATGGTGGTACGTGATAGCTCGATACCCGACTGGGTAAACAGCGATTCTTGACGATAAAGTGGCATCGCGTATTGGTATTTTCCAAGAATGATGTTGGTCAGCAAACTTTCTGTGGCGAAGCTTTTAGGGATGAGGCTCTGAGGGGATGGCTTCTGAACGATTCGGCTGCTGTCGCCTGTTTTCTCGCACTGACGACAAGCATATTTAGGTTATCAAGCTGTCCGTTCTTAATCATAGTCCAAAGATCTACCCCTGCAAGAGTAGCTTTTGCTCCTTCATCAGATTTCCACCCTAGGCACTGGTGCATTTTACCTTTCACTCTACGGTGACTTTGTTCAGATACATTACCTGAAGCACTTCAATTAGATTGAGCATCTTCCCCGTTAACCAAAGGCTGACGTTGATATTATGTAACGCTAATGCGTTAGCACCACTCTTATCTATCACGACCTTTTCGGGCAAGCCATTATGGCTAATTGCCTGGTGAAGAAGGCGCGAGCTGCCTTCTCGTCACGGTATTCGCACAGTAAAAAATCAATCACATTACCGCATTTATCAACGGCTCGGTAATAATACTTCCACTGGCCTTTGACGTTAATGTAAGTCTCATCCATCCGCTACGAAGTAGCGACAGGCTTCTTTCTTCGGTGTGCTCTGTGCTCCAATAGTGGGGCGTATTTGATAACCCACCGATTGATGGTTGAGTGATCAACATCGATACCTCGCTCATTGAGTATCTCTTCGGTTTCACGGTAGATCAGCTTATAAGAAACGTAATAACGAACAGCCGGAAGAATGATGTCGGAAGGAAAGTGGCGCCTGTAAATTTGATAGCCATAGCGTCGGCAGTGGTGAATTTTGATGAAGAGTTTAACCTATCACCACTGTTTACGACAGAACCTGTAATTGTAATATTGTCCACCTTTTCTGATTTTTAAGTCTAATATTAGAAGATTGATTTTGGTATTCAAAGCGTGATAGCAATGTTCTTTACTTTCGATATTGAAGAGGTAAGTGATGACAAAAGCATTTTTGGTTTTGATCGGAGTTGTACTTTTCGGTTGTCGTGATGATTCTACTGAGTTCAGCTTTACCCCTGCTCCTGAAGAGGAATCACCTCAACCCATTACTTTTGAGGCTCAAATAGGTGAAGTGACTATACAAGGCCTCAAAGAACCAATAATCACAGTCGCCCCTTCACTTTCTGCGACTGAAGACGGTACCTCACTGGTTACAATAGAAACGTTCAAAGGGATACCTTATGCTTACTCGGGCGATAGTAGCGAAGGTGATTTTTTCTTCGGTGCGCCTGACCGTTTTGAACACAGTGTGATGCTGCCTCTAGCACAAGCGGTGACCGAAAATAATTCGTATACAGACTTTGGGAATATATGCCCTCAGTTTGGCTCAACAGAATTGTACTCAGAGACCTGCCTTTACTTGAACGTATGGAGACCTAATAATGCGACTTCAGGTGATTTATTACCTGTGTATGTTTATATCCATAGTGGTTCGTTTGAAACGGGATCTGGACACCTGCCCAATATAATTCCAGATGTCGCCGTTGCACAAAGTACAATGAGTGATAACCCCTTTATCGCTGTTACTTTTAACTACCGTCTTGGTTTATTGGGAAAACGGTGGGTTGAAGATGCAGGTCAAACGAAAGGGGGCAACTTTGCGGTTGGTGATCAAAAGCGAGCTCTAGAGTGGGTTAGCCAACATATCGAAGACTTTGGCGGAGATAGTACAAACGTCACTGTATTTGGGCAAGGTGCTGGTGCGACATCAATTAATGCGCTTCAGCAAACAACCAGTGGAGAGCGCGATCCTGAAGATGATATTGCCGGTAATTTCTTTAGCAGAGCGATTATGCAAAGTTTACCGCTCGGACTTTCATTTGAATCATACGCTGCAGCGAAAGACCAATACGACACTTTAGAAACTGCAATGGCAACGCTGTATCCTGATTTAAGTATTAACCAATTGACGGTTGATCAGATTTTAGAACTACAAAAACAAGTAAAAGCAGAAATAACGGGACGCTTGTTTGGTTTACCTGACCAAACCATCGAAAGTATGGTCAGTGACATCTTGGGCTGGATTGAAGATGGCGATAGCACGGAATCGATTGTGGCGAAGCTTACTTTGAAATACGCATCGGATATTGCAGCAATCGAACCGCGAGCGAAATTACTTCCCTTTTCACCCTACATTGAGTCCCATCGTGAGTGCATAAAGACATTCCTTGGGGTTTGCACAGAATATGAGGAATACCCAGGCTATCACGTAACAAGCCTCGCTCATGAAGCTCCTTTAACCGTCCCTTCTATTATAGGATTTAATAACAATGAAACGGATAGTTATATAGCGGAGTTAAAGTTACTATTCTTGATTAATATAGAATTATTACCGGGTATTAAATTACTTGATGTTGTCCTATTTTTAATAGGAGATAGTGATGATATTCGTGATTTGCCACAAATAGCAGATATACCTGCGTACACGTTAATATCATCAATCCTATATGTAGATCGGTTGACCGACACGCCTTTACGCTTTGATGATTTCTCACCATCGGAAAATCCTACCACTTTAGATGGGGTATCAGAAGAGATAAGAAAGTTTAATCAATTAAATAATCAATTGATATATAAATGTGCTATTCGTGATTACGCAAAAGAAGTCGATCATGACATCACTCCTATCATTTATCATTTTGACTATGTCGCAAGTTTTAATAACCAGCTGATTGAAGACTCTATTTTTGACACAATAGGTAATTTGGCTTGCTTCGGTGGAAAAGCCTGTAACCAAGCTGAAATTCCTTTTGTATTTAATCGATTATATAACCAAAGCGGATCGAAGATAGCGCCTGATGAAGGTGACCTTCTTCTTATGGGAGAAGTATCGAGTTTGTGGTTTAGCGATGAATTATTCAACCCTGAATATCGATACCAAGAAGATACAGATAACATATTGGTGATAGTTAATAATGCCACGGATGATGGTGGCGAAATAAACAAGAATATTACAGCGTGGGATGCTACGATAAATATGGGTATTGATGCTAGCACATCACAAGGTATTTGTGATGCTATTTACTAAGTCGTCTTTTATTACAGTGAGGTAGGAATGATGCTACATATGCTAAATAGAGTTTGTTGGATAGAGATGAAAGTAAATCATCGAAATTTTTTTTTATTTTATTTCGTAGATCTTGGTGCGTAAGTTTCTTTTCTTTTATTTTGATACTCTCTAATATTGCTAATGCAAAAGAAGCTTCTATTTTTGAACAGTATGGCATACCGGAACACCTACCTAAGTATGGTATTAGTACTTTATCTCAAGGTGATCATATTGTTGAGCACGTTCGTAAAGTCACTTCAATTAATGAGGAGGCTTCATCTTCATCTTTTTATTTAGTGCAAACAACAGATTTAAAGGGAAATATTGATTTGAGGATTAAATATTTTCAGGATCAAATTTCTCAAATCGATGGTGAACCTTCACTCTCAGAAGATGGTGGAGCGATAGACTCCATTGAATATTTGACTAAAACAGAATATCGACTTCGCGCCTACTCAGATAGTTACGATCGGTCTTCGGTTACCGTTGAAGAATTAGATGAACGTCGTGCAATTGTACGTTTTAACTATTCTAAGTATCAACTACCTCAAGATGTCGCCTATTTTCGTTTCATGCGAGTTGAGATAAGTGTTGAAGATCGCAAGCCTGTTAAAATGGTGATCACTAATTCGCAACCATTTACCTATGGTACTTATAGAATTGAGGATTATAGACAAGAAATCTTAATCAGTGAGCGTTACAATGGTCAATTTTACGTTAAAAGCAAAACCATTGTGGCAAACGGAGTAACTAGAAAAAAAGAAAAGCTTACTCTGTCATTGCTCATGACTCCCGTCGCTTTTTATGACGATGTAGATGGTGTCGAAGTTCTAGATAGTGAAAAGCTTGAAGAAGCATCAGATCCTCGTATTCGAGAAGAAAAGGTCGAGGTCAGTAGTTTTTTTCCACTGATGGGAGACTTAGTCCGTAGACAAGGTATTGATATTCCTCTTCCATACGGTTTTTCTGTCGCTTATCGCAATCAAGATATGGATCTTGGCTTTCAATCTTTTAATTTAGGTCTCGGAGCATTAGGCCTTCAGAATTTAGATAAGGACTTTGAACCGACAGAGACCTTCGCCAAAGTTAATGCTGAGAGTTTTAGTATAAGGGGAGATGTCTATATTTTGCCTTTCTGGAATGTTTACGCTTTAGCTGGAAAGATTAAAGTTAAGGCAACCATTGATGCGCAATATACATCGGAGAGTTTAAACGAAGTTAAAGATAGTTTAAACGGCATCGATCCTGGATTAGGTGATGCCTTATGTAGTGCGCTAAGCAATGAAGGACTCCCTCTGTGTAGCCCTGGTCGATTGAAGCTTCCTTTAAGTCTTGACTATGATCTGTTAGGTGTGGGTACTACACTAGCCGTCGGGTATAAAGAATTTTTCGCCACGCTTAATATGACCGCATCTCAAACACGATTAGAGGGCTCTTCGAGCTGGGGTGATACTCTGTTTGTTGCTCAACCAATGGTTGGTTATCAGCTTGTTGATTATAGAGCTCAGTTATTAATTGGTGCTGAATATCAAGGCTTAGATTCTACGTTAGCCGGTAATCTAGGTTATGTAGATGCGTTACAAGGTGAGTTCACTTATGACGTTGATGTTTCTCTAAATCAATGGGCTTATTTGATTGGTTTTAATAAGCAAATAGGTAAACACTATAATATCACAGCCCTTTATAATAAAGGTGAAACAAGAGAAGCATATACAGTTAGTTTGGGCTATCGATGGTAAATGATTGTGTTAATACTAAGCTGAAATATGGGGAGTATCCGTAGCTCAATTTATTTAACATTAATCTAACAATGTGGCCATGAAACATCTTAGTTTCTTATGGCCATTTTTTTGTTCGGGTAGCATTCTGATTTAAAGGCTCTCCGCCACTTGAAACGCAACACCTCACCCGCGAGAAGAGATGCATCAAGCACTTGCGTATTTTCATCCAAGCACATCGAAGTTGATTATAATCGAACAAGAAGGACAGTGCTCTTGGATATCTAAGCCCAGTTAACTTTAAAAAACAATATGTCGCTTATGCGTATTTCGGTGATTGCGATCGGCTGTTTCCCCCCGTGTCAGCATAGTTGTCGTCTAGATTTTTAAGGGGATAACAATGCCAGCTAATCCGTAAGCGTGCCATGAACACCGCATTCTAATCCTTCAGCACGAAGAATAAGATCAACTCTCCAACCCAAAGGAGAGTTGAAATGGCAAAACGACGTACCAACCTAGAATGGCAATCACTGTTTGAACAATATGAAAGTAGCAGTGTTACCCAACGCGCTTTTTGTGAAGAGCATGGACTGAGTTTATCCACGTTCTTCGCCAAACGGCGTCAACTCCAAACAGCAAACCAATCGGAACCTGTCGGATTTGTTAGAGCCGAAATCGTTGAAAAGA
>NZ_JBFROH010000093.1:0-425 GCF_041471425.1 Vibrio sp. 10N.261.52.C2
TCAAGCTCAAATTGAGTGAGGGTAAACACCTGATTTTTCTCTTTTGAAGGCCACTTATACTTGGCTTTTTCAAGGCGTTTATACCAGAGGGCGAAGCCTGTTTTATCCCAGTACAACACTTTAATCTTATCGCGCTGTTTATTGGTAAACAGGAACAGCGCACCGCTGCCAAGAGGCAAGTCAGTATCATTTTCGATAATCGCTGCAAGGCCGTTGATGGACTTTCTAAAATCGACGCTTTCACGATAAAGGTAAATGTCTGGAGCGCTGAGCATACCTTTCATGACAACGCTCCAATGAGTTCAGCAAGATAGGTGGCTGGCGTGCCTTGAGGAATGCTCAGCTCCACATCATTGATGAGAAGTGTCATGTTCGCCGTAGCTATCTGGGCCTGATACTTGGTTGTCTTTTCAACGATTTCGGCT
>NZ_JBFROH010000094.1:0-339 GCF_041471425.1 Vibrio sp. 10N.261.52.C2
AAAAGTGAAGACAAAAAGTTTGAACACTTGTCAGCGACGACAAGTATTCCACTGCGGAGTGGTAGTTCAGTTGGTTAGAATACCGGCCTGTCACGCCGGGGGTCGCGGGTTCGAGTCCCGTCCACTCCGCCACTTATTCAGAGTTTCAGCTCTTTAAAACTGAAAATAGGGGTGTAGCTCCAATTGGCAGAGCAGCGGATTCCAAATCCGCGTGTTGGGAGTTCGAATCTCTCCACCCCTGCCATATTTAAGGCTCTAGCAGAAATGCTAGAGCCTTTTTGCTTTCTGGAATTTAATAAATTACAGAAAGTAGCCTGGTATAATACCAATCCGGAAAAT
>NZ_JBFROH010000095.1:0-11730 GCF_041471425.1 Vibrio sp. 10N.261.52.C2
CTAATCCGCGATGAACCAAATTAAAGGCCTCGTTGGGCATCGGTGCAGCAAAGGTTGATACTGTCTTAGATAATATTGAAGTTTTCCAAGGTGGAGAGTTGTCTGGCAATGTTCACATTGTTGGTGGTGACGTTGAGCAACAAATCGACCTGATCAACTTGGTTCTCAACACAGAAGTAAAAGTAGAAACGGAAGATAGCACCAGCTACGAAACCTTTTCACTGGGTCGTATTCAAGCCGTAGAGCCTTTCGTTATCCAACCGGACGAAACCAAACTGGTTCCATTCCGTCTTAAGTTAAATGATGAAACGCCAGTCACCGCGTTGAACGCACAAATGAACCAATGCCATGTGTGGGTTGAAACCAACCTAGATATAGGCTTCGCGATTGACCCTAAAGACCGTGACTTTATCTCCGTACACCCATTGCCAACAGTGGCTAAAATCATCCAAGGCGTGGAAGCATCCGGTATCGCAATGGTGAAAGCTGACGTAGAGAAGGGCTTCTTAAAAGGCAACAACTTTGCTTCTCGTTCGGGTTGTTACCAAGAGATTGAATTTCGCAGCGGCGGTTTCATGAATAACAAAGAAATCGAGCTGTCATTCATCGTTGAAGGTTCAATGGTTCACTGCCTAGCAGAAATCGACCGCTCAATGAGCTTCCGCGGCGACCAATACATCTCATTCAGCTTACCTGCTAATGCGGCCGACTCAGACATTCGAAACGCTGTATCAAGAATCATGAGTGCGTAGTTCCCTCTCTGTTAGCAGTCGCTCTGTCTATTAATTAATAGAGACAATACAACTTTTTAAGCCGAACTTAACCATTCGGCTTTTTTGATTCTACTATCTGCCCCGTCCTGAAATGGGTTTACCACTGGTGCCGATAGGCCAATTGAAAAGCAACATCGGTGGAGTTGTCCATATTGAAAATGTTCTCGATTATGGATATCTCAATTGCCGAGCGTTGCATGAGATAGCGATAGCCAAACATCATTTCATTCGCGGCTTCTGAAAACTCAGTTTCACCGTCTTCTGCGCCTTCATACCAACGATACTCTAGGTGTAACTCATGATTTTCAAATAGCGTGAGTTGATATCCTCCCATCCATGACCATGTCGTTTTTTTTATGTGAAAAGCTATTCTCCACTTCTCTACTGGACTGATTCGCTAATCCTAAGCTTGTATAGAAGGTATTGATGTCGAGTTGGTATGCATAATTGAGTTGAGCGCTTTGTTCGGTGCTGTTTCCCTTAAATGCACCGTGGCTGACTTTGTTATGATAAAGGGAGACGCCAAAAGATAAGCCATGGTTTTCTATATCTATGATCTGATATTGGGTGTAGAGCGTGAAAGCGCTAGTCAATGTGTCGCCGGAGAAGTCTCGATTATTGACGCCATGGTCTGGTGCATAGATGTCGAATTGGTGTCTCTCTTTCTGATCTCGACCTGCTTGGTCGATGCTAAATAGGTCGTGAAAGTTAATGGTGATTTTGTCGAGATGATTATTGGCGGCGTATAACCAGCGGTAATTGAGCTCTACTTGCCACGCTGTAGTCAATTGCCATCGCAGGCCTGTTTGAAGTTGGTTTTGATAATAGTCTAAGTGATAGCCGTGGGAGTTAGCCCAGATACTCGCAGCAGTTAAGGCTGTAAATACTTCAACCTTATTCTCTTCAAGAGGGAAGCCTGAACGGAGCGACGGGGTGAGGCGAACCGACTGCAGTGGTGCTTGGGTATAACTGATTAAGGGGCCGTAATCTTTGTTGGCCCATGCGTTTGGCGCAGAAAACATGGCGGCTATTACTAGCGGTAAAGGTCGTATGAGCGATATACAAGTAGCCCGTTTCTCCATATGTACCTCATCTGCATTCCGTTGCTTATCTATAGCTTAGTTCGAAAGGTGAGTTTTAAAAGTAGAGAGATGAAGACCACGGTGCTCAAAGGCACTGTAGATTAATGAAGAGTCATTGAAGTAATACTACCTGTTACTTTGTTATTTTAACTTGTGCTCGTTTGTGAACTCGGTATTTAGGCCTATTGGGATACATCTATTCGTGTCACGTTACTCTACCGCCTCATCGGTAATCTGGGATTGAAATGTCATTAGGCTTTCTAGTTTTTTTGCTGCAAGCTTCAACCTACCGGCTTTAGTGAGTAAGTCACTAACACTCAACCTCAATGTAGGTGCGTGTATTGCCATGCCTGCAATCATATTTCCGTCTTGATCACAAACTGGGACTGCAATGGCAACCATACCTTCAATGAGCTCTTCATTGTCGATGCTAATACCACGAATCCCAATCTCGTCGAGCTCTCTGTTTAGGTCGTCGACGTTGGTAATCGAATGTTTTGTTTGTGGTTCTAGTGTTAGGGTCGAAAGTATCTGCTTTCGTTTATTTCTTGGCATTAAGGCCAAAAATAGCTTGCCACTAGCAGTACAGTGCAGAGGCAACCTCGAGCCTAATTTTAAGTTGACCATCATAGGCCAATTAGCCTCAACACGCTCAAAATACAACAATTCATATCCATCTAATACGGATAAGTTACAGGTTTCCTGTATTTCGTCTGTTAATTCTTTTAAAACCATCTGGCGAGGTGCGCGCCCATCAAAATGTGACAGGACGTCTAGAGACATTTTTTTAAATCGAGAACCGATAGACAAGAAGCGACCTTGGAGATCTCTCGCAATAATATCCTCATCTTCAAGTTGACTGAGTATCCGGTGTACGCTGGCCTTAGGAAGGTTTAGGAACAAAGCAATATCAACCGCTGTAACGGGGCGTGTCTCACTAGCGATGAACTCAGTAATCTTAAATGCACGTGATAGTGCTGAATTACTTGACGATTCGTTATTGCTCATGCTGCTTCTCCTTTGTTTTTTCTGATAAATTTGCAAGCAATGGGTCATTGCTTGCAAATTCGGTTAATCTACTTTAGCCGCCAAATTGAACCAAGAATAATGAAATGCTCGGTAATAAAGCAATCAAAACCCACGAGATAAATAGCGCTGTGAAGTAAGGAATGACAAACCGAACTAACTTACCATAAGGGATCCCGGTTACGCTACTTGCGACATATAAATTTAAGCCGAACGGTGGTGTGACAAAACCAATTGCAGCTCCGACTAAGAAGATAACTGAAAAATGAATCGGATCGACGCCAATGCCTGTGGCAATAGGTGCGAGAATTGGAGCTAAAATAATGGTAACCGGTAAGCTTTCTAAGAGCATCCCGGCTAAAAGTATAATCCCCATACACATAAATAAGACTGCGTAATAGCTTCCGAATCCATTAAGTGCGTTACCAATTATTTCACCGACTCCCATCATGGAAAGTAATTGTTGCATGACGACAGAAATCGCGATTAATGGTGCTAGCATCCCTGTAATCTGCCCTGATTTGAGCATCACAGAAGGGATGTTTTTGAAATGTAAGTCTTTGGTCAGAATACAGCCTGCGATAATTGTGAACCCAACGGTGAATGCAGCGGCCTCTGTTGGTGAGAATGCTCCAGAGTAAATGCCGTAGACGACTACACCAATAGTAATGAAGCCGAGGTAAGCGCGTCTTGCATATTTGAAACTGGTCTTTGCGACAAAAGGAATAACTGTTCCCCATCCTTGTTTTCGAGCAACTAGATGGCATGCGAACATCATCGCTAATACCATGAGGCTACCTGGCAGCATTCCTGCAATAAACAGATCCGTTATGGAAAGGTTCATCATGAAGCCATACACAATGAATATCACGCTCGGCGGAATAATAATTCCAACAGTTCCTCCTGATGCTGCTGTGGCTGCAGAAAATCTTTCGTCGTAACCATTCTTTTTCATTTCTGGAGCCATTATTGAGCCAATTGTGGCTGTTGTCCCAGCATTAGACCCGGAAATGGCTGCGAACATCCCACAAGCTCCAATCGCAGCCATACCCATACCACCACGAATGGAACCCAAAATAGAGTACGTAAAATCAGAGAGTCGTTTTGCAATGCCTGCAGCATTAATTAGATCGCCGGTTAGAATGAAAAGAGGTAATGCTAGTAAGCCGAAAAAGTTTAACCCCTCAAATAGCGTTACACCGATGTTAGCGAGGGTAAAGTCAATGACGATACTAACCCCAACAACCCATAGCCCAATGATTAAAAATATAGGGATGCCTGCTAGAAATAGAACCAAAACGATGACACTAATAATGCTAATCAAATCACCTTCACTCATGCTTCTTTCTCCGCTAATGATGTCTGGATTATCAATGGCTCATTATTTATGTACCGTTTACAATCTTGGAAGAAGTTCTGTATCACTCGATAGATTATTAATGTCCAGCCTACTGGTGTTGCCATATAAAACCACCACTGCATGACATCGTCAGTTCCTTGAACAATTGCAAAATTGTCGTAAGCGATCCTTACCTGATCCGTTGCAAAATAAAGAACGACGCCCGCAAAAACTAGCCAGAGAACGGCATCTAATATGAGGCATACAAATTGCGCTTGATAAGGGAGGCGTAATCTAATTTCGGTGAGCGATAAGTGAGTACGGTTTTTGACATTGACAGCTGCGCCGACCCAGGTAAGCCATAAAAATAGTAGTACAGGGATACTAGTGCTCCACGGAGCCTGAATACTAAAGAAAAAACGTCTGATTATTTCAACGAAGATAATGACAGTCATTATAGAGTAGCTGCTCACAATGAGATATTTTTCTATGTTGTTATCTAGCCAATACAAACACTTTTTGACTGAGGTTGCCGGGTGGACGGCAGTGCTGATGATTTCATTCATGATGTCATGCCTTAGTTTTATTTAATGGGTTGTCAGAGTATTAACCTAACCACCAACGTTGTGGTTTGACGTTGACTACCGCTGCGTCTTTAGGGAGTTCTCTAGCAATCCCGTGAATTTCTTTATAGATATCAATATCGCCTGCCCAAGCATTTAAACGATTACGCCATTTTTGCCATGGTTCTGGGTTATATTCCGGTGAGCATATTTGTTCAGCCTTAAATCTCTCTTCATCTGAAAGTGCAGCAAAGCGGATATTATTTTGTCGGAATTGCGTATTCTCGTTAGGGTGAGTTTGTGCACCAATAATTTCGTACAACCCACCTTCATTCATTCCGTGAGTAAAAATTTGTGCACAATATGCAGATTCCATGACCGCTTCTTTATGTTTATCGCTTAACTTTTCAAAAACGTCGTAATTCATAGCTGTACTCTCGTTGCCAGAGAACATGCGTAAATCGATCGCTTGAGATATTACTGATGTCATTCCTGAATATGCCGCTGCGCTCATCCAAGTTTCCGCACCATCAAGTAGTCCTTGTCGGAGCCCATCAATTGTTTCAGCCCAGGCAACTGGTACAGGGTTGAGATTGAGTTGCTCCATGGCGATACGCCCTAACTGGGTTCCTGTTACTCGGTTTTTGGTGCCTTGAATATCGGCTAGCGACGTAACCAAGGGTTTGTCTTTCCATTTGTTGCCTAACATGAGTCCACGTAAGTCACAGTGCGTGAATAGGAATTGAATGTTGTGGCGTTTACGTAATGGTTCACGAAACAATGATTCGCTTCGTTTGTCATAAAAAAAATGAAATTGCGAAGCTCGCGTAGGGAACATGTATGCAAAATCAAGAACATTCATGTATGGCGCACCAGCAGCGGAGTTTTGTGTAGATGCGGAATATATGTCAACGATTCCTTGCTGAGTTTTTCTTATACAATCCAATTGCCCACATAGTTGATTGGAGCCAAAGAATTCAACTTGTATTTCACCATTTGTTCTTTCTTCAAGATCTCTAGCGAAAAATAATTGTCCCGACTTTTGGATATCTAAGTTTTGTTCATTAAAGCCAGAGGCTCCAAACTTTAAGACTACGATTGGTTTTTTCTTTTCTCGAGTTCGAGATACGCTTTCCGACGCATTTGCCAGGCTACTTAAGGTAGCCCCTGTCCCTAATGTCCCTACAGCGAATAAAGCTGATGTAAGCCCGGCACGCTTTGCAACATTAAAAAAGTCGCGTCGGCTATATGGTTTGTCTTTTGAAGTTCTCATGTACCCATCCTGATTCATGTAAATAGCCCAATTACACTTGTTTAAAAAATGTTAAATGTCCAAATTGGGTTGTTATTAGTGTGCGATAAGTCAACAAAAAACAATTCATATTCTCTCGATATTTACTAATTATTGTTATTGGTTTATGTTTTTTGGGACGCTGTGTCTCGATTTATGAAAATACAAAGGAGATTTTGTTATGGGAAGGTTACATAAGGATGTGGGTGTCTTTGATTATGTTGTTGTAGGGGCGGGGTCGGCTGGGTGCGCAATTGCTAGTCGTTTAAGTGAGGATCAAGATGTTTCAGTGTTATTACTTGAGGCTGGTGGTCGAGATTGGAATCCTTGGATTCATATCCCGGTTGGTTATTTTAAAACCATGCACAACCCGTCAACTGATTGGTGTTATCTAACCGATCGTGATGAAGGTATTGATAATCGACAATTACAATGGCCTAGAGGCAAAGTACTTGGTGGGAGCAGCTCCTTGAACGGGTTGCTATATATACGTGGGCAAAAAGAAGATTATAACGACTGGGCGTCACTTGGTAATGAGGGGTGGAGTTATGACGACGTGCTTCCCTATTTTAAAATGTCTGAATGTCAAAGCCGAGGAAAAGATAAGTACCATGGCGTGGATGGGCCGTTGAAAGTGTCAGATCTTAGACTGAAACGGGATATTGCCGAACGATTTGTGGAGGCAGCTCAAGAGGTAGGTATTCCTTGGAATGATGATTTTAATGGTGAGAACCAAGAAGGAGTAGGCTATTTTCAGCAGACAGCATTTAATGGGTTGAGGTGCAGCAGTGCAAAAGCTTTTTTAACGTCGGCTCGAAAGCGCCATAATTTAACAATATTGACTCATGCACATACCTCCAAGCTTGATATTGTCGATAAGACAGCAAAAGGTGTTGAATTTTTTTGCAATGGAAAAGCAATGTATGTTTCGGCAGCTAAAGAGATTATTGTCAGTGCTGGTGCAATTGGCTCACCGCAAATATTACAGTTGTCTGGAGTTGGCAACAGAGCGGAGTTAGAAGCAGTAGGTGTTGATTGCGTTCATCATTTACCTGGAGTTGGAGAAAACCTTCAAGACCATTTACAAATTCGTCTGGTCTACAAAACTAGTTGTACAACACTGAACGATGAGTTGAGAACACCTTTGCATAAACTGACAGTGGGAGTTAAATATGCTCTGTTTCGCAAAGGTCCTTTAACGTTGGCTGCTAGTCAGGTATGTATTTTCACTCAGTCTTCCTCTGACTTAACAAGGCCTGACATACAGTTTCATATGCAGCCACTCAGTGCGGACAAACCTGGAGAAGGAGTGCACCCATTTTCGGCCTTTACTACTTCGGTTTGTCAATTGCGTCCTGAAAGTCGAGGTCGTGTGAAGATCACCAGCAAAGACTACTCCGTGCACCCTAGTATCCAACCTAACTATCTCTCGCACCCTAAAGATAAAGCTGTTGCAATAAACGCGATAAAGGTAGCGAGAGAAATCACCGATGCGAGTCCTTTATCTTCGGTTATTTCTGAAGAGTTTGTACCAGGTTCAAAGTATCAAACGGATGAACAATTGTTGGAAGCTGCGACAAAATACAGTCAATCCATCTATCACCCCGTTGGTACTTGTAAGATGGGCAATGATGCAATGGCAGTCGTTGATAATGAGCTAAAAGTTCATGGGCTAAAAAGCTTAAGAGTAGCGGATGCATCTATCATGCCTATTATTGTGTCGGGAAATACTAATGCACCGTCTATTATGATCGGTGAAAAATGTGCAGCTATGATAAAAAAAGAAACTAGTCTGTCTAAATCAAAGTCAGCAAAATTGTGCGAAGAAGCGATTTAATGCATCGGGGCTAAATTTAATCTCTAGGTTAGATGTATTACAGCCCCAAATAGTGTTCCCTGCCAATAAGTCATTTGCCAAACCACTGACGAAAATACTCCCAAAAATTACTCTTATGAGTCTATATTTTTGTTCAGAGTAAAAAGAATGGTTGAGGCTCAGAATATCAATACCCTACATTTACCTCTTTTGTTTCGCTTCATCAATCCTATGCAAGAAGACTTATTGCGTCTATAACACGATAGGCGTGCGAATTGCCTGAATTTGACTGCAGGGGAGAGGGGCGGCTTCGGCGCCATACCCACAGCGCATCATTGTCATTTTATATTATTTCGTTACAATGCTCGGATACCTACAAATAGGGCATCTGTATTTGCTTCTATGTGGGTATATTTATTATGCATATATCCCCAATCAGCGTACTCGTTGATTGAAAGACATATATTAAACATTTTCATGTGTTGCTTGGTGTGCAACACCACTGTAAAGGACAAATAATGCCAATTATTACTCTTCCTGACGGTAGTCAGCGTCAATTTGACAACCCTGTATCAACTCTAGATGTTGCCCTATCAATCGGTCCTGGTCTTGCGAAAGCAACCATTGCTGGTCGTGTAGACGGCGAGCGTGTTGATGCTTGTGATCTTATCGAAAACGATGCAAGCCTAGAAATCATCACAGCTAAAGATGAAGTTGATGGCCTTGAGATCGTTCGTCACTCTTGTGCTCACCTTTTAGGCCACGCGGTTAAGCAGCTTTTTCCAGAAGCGAAAATGGCGATCGGTCCTACTATCGATAACGGTTTCTACTACGATATCGACCTTGAGCACTCTCTAACGCAAGAAGATCTAGAAAAGATTGAAAAGCGCATGAAAGAGTTAGCGAAGACCAAGTACCAGGTTGTTAAGAAGAAAGTTAGCTGGCAGGAAGCGCGCGACGCATTCGAAGCTCGCGGCGAGACTTACAAGATTGAAATCTTGGACGAGAACGTTTCTAAAGACGATCGTCCAGGCCTGTACCATCACGAAGAATACATCGATATGTGTCGTGGTCCACACGTGCCTAACATGAGCTTCTGTCAGCACTTTACTCTACTTAACGTAGCGGGTGCTTACTGGCGTGGTAACAGTGACAACAAGATGCTTCAACGTATCTACGGCACTGCATTCCACGACAAGAAGGCGCTTAAAGCTCACCTTGTGCGCCTAGAAGAAGCGGCTAAACGTGACCACCGTAAAATCGGTAAAGCGCTTGACCTATTCCACATGCAGCAAGAAGCACCAGGCATGGTGTTCTGGCACCATAACGGTTGGACTATCTTCCGTGAGCTAGAAGTATTTATTCGTCAAAAACTGACTGAGTACGATTACCAAGAAGTTAAAGGCCCATTAATGATGGACCGTGTTCTTTGGGAACGCTCTGGTCACTGGGATAAGTACGCTGAAGCAATGTTCACAACTTCTTCTGAGAACCGTGAATACGCTATCAAGCCAATGAACTGTCCTGGCCACGTTCAAATCTTCAACCAAGGTTTGAAATCTTACCGTGATCTACCGCTACGTATGGCTGAGTTTGGCTCATGTCACCGTAACGAGCCGTCTGGCGCACTTCACGGCATTATGCGTGTTCGTGGCTTCACTCAAGATGATGCTCACGTATTCTGTACTGAAGACCAAGTTCAACAAGAAGTTAAAGCTTGTATTGATATGGTTTACGATACTTATACAACTTTCGGTTTCGAAAACATTGTTGTTAAGCTATCGACTCGTCCAGAACAGCGTGTAGGTTCAGACGAAATGTGGGACCGTGCAGAGGCTGACCTTAAGCAAGCGCTAGAAGCATTAGAGATTGCATACGAGATTCAAGAAGGCGAGGGTGCGTTCTACGGACCTAAGATTGAATTTACTTTGCATGATTGTTTGGACCGCGCTTGGCAATGTGGTACAGTGCAGCTCGATTTTGCATTACCAGAACGTTTAGGTGCTACTTACGTAGGTGAAGATAACGAGCGTCACACGCCAGTTATGATCCACCGCGCGATTTTAGGTTCACTAGAACGCTTCATCGGTATTCTTATTGAAGAATACGCTGGCTTCTTCCCAACGTGGTTGGCGCCAGAACAAGCAGTTGTCATGGGCATTACAGACAAACAGTCTGAATATGTACAAGAAATTACGAAAAAACTGCAAAAAAGTGGATTTAGAGTCAAAGCAGACTTGAGAAATGAGAAGATTGGCTTTAAAATCCGCGAACATACTTTGAAACGTGTACCGTTCATGCTTGTGTGTGGTGACCAAGAAATGGAAGCCGGCGAAATTGCAGTACGTACACGTAAAGGTAAGGACCTTGGCAAATTTAAAGTGGATGACTTTATTTCATACATCCAAGCCGAGGTTTCAAGCCGTAAGCTCAATCTGGAGGAATAGCTATTAAAGGCGGAAGACGTGGCCAACAACCGGCCAAACAAAACCAGCACCGTTTAAACGGTGACATTCGTGGCGTTCGTGAAGTGCGTCTAACTGGCGCAGACGGCGAAGCTGTTGGTGTAGTATCAATCGCTGAAGCGATGGAAGCTGCAAATGAAGCTGGTATGGATCTTGTAGAGATCAGCCCTAACGCCGAGCCGCCAGTTTGTCGTGTGATGGACTACGGTAAGTTCCTCTTCGAGAAGAGCAAAGCTGCGAAAGAGCAGAAGAAGAAGCAAAAGCAGGTTCAGATCAAGGAAATTAAATTCCGACCTGGAACTGATATTGGAGACTATCAGGTAAAACTACGCAACCTGACTGGTTTCCTAGAAGACGGCAACAAAGTGAAGGTAACAATTCGCTTCCGTGGCCGCGAAATGGCTCACCAAGAAATCGGTGTTGACGTTCTTAATCGTTTGAAAGCGGATACTGAAGAATTTGCAGTAGTCGAATCTTTCCCAACGAGAATTGAAGGTCGCCAGATGATCATGGTGTTGGCCCCTAAAAAGAAGTAATTAACGGCTTTGCAAGTAATTGAACCCTGCAGCCTCAGGTTGCGGGGTTTTATTCGCCCTAATTACTATGTTATTAACAACTCAACAATGCGGAGTTATTCATCATGCCTAAGATGAAAACCAACAAAGGTGCTGCTAAGCGTTTCCAGAAAACTGCTGGTGGTATTAAGTTTAAGCACGCTGGTAAACGTCACATCCTGACTAAGCGTACTACTAAGAACAAGCGTCAGCTACGTCCGAACTCGATCCTTCCTAAATGTGAAGTTGCTCAAGTTCTACGTATGATGCCATACGCTTAATTCTTTTTAGTTTATAAATTCGTTTAGTTTAGGAGAAGCATAATGCCTCGCGTAAAACGTGGTGTACAAGCTCGTGCACGTCATAAGAAAGTTCTAAAACAAGCTAAAGGTTACTACGGAGCACGTTCACGTGTTTACCGCGTAGCTTTCCAAGCAGTTACCAAAGCTGGTCAATACGCTTACCGTGACCGTCGCAACAAGAAACGTCAATTCCGTCAACTTTGGATTGCACGTATCAACGCGGCATCTCGTCAAAATGGTCTATCTTACAGCCGTTTCATCAATGGCCTTAAGAAAGCATCTATCGAGATCGACCGTAAGATTCTTGCTGACATCGCAGTATTCGACAAAGCAGCATTTGCTGTTCTAGTTGAAAAAGCGAAAGCATCTCTATAATTTAGAGTTAGCTTAAAGGTTTAAGAAAAGGAGAACTTCGGTTCTCCTTTTTTATTGCCTGTAATTTAGCTTTGCCATATTTTCTCGCATCTCGCATCTCGCATCTCGCATCTCGCATCTAATTTTTTATACCAATCCGGAAAA
>NZ_JBFROH010000096.1:0-4285 GCF_041471425.1 Vibrio sp. 10N.261.52.C2
GAGAACGTTGATACGATAGATAAAGCGATATTGTCACGTACCTTTTCATTTAAGTTTCCCTACTTGGACAACCCTTTTAATTGTTCTATCGAGGAGCTTCGTCTTCATCAAATTGACTCTGGATCGTCTTACAACCTGAATGCCATTGCCGTAGAAGATAAGATACTTGCTCCGCGATTTACGGATGCAATTCCATTGAGTATGTTACTGAGCAAAAATGGACTTAAAGCTTAAGTATTAGCTCTCGCTCTTTAGACTCTTAAGCAACACCGTCTTCTCTTCATCACTCATCTTGTCAATTGCACACGCTAACTCAGCGCTCAATTCGCTCCTACAGAAAAAGTAGTTTAGCGGCACATCTAACTCTTCAGCCATGCGCTCAAGCGTACCAATATCAGGTACATGTCTGCCTTTCTCGTAATGATTCATACGACCGCTAGCAGAACTTTGCTCCATACCAATTTTCACCCCTAAATCTTTTTGGGTGATCTTGGCTTTTTTACGCGCAGCTTTGAGCCTCGCTGGGATGGGGTTGTCTTTTTGCACTTACACATTTCTTTTCAACCTTTAGATAACTTAGATTGTCTAAGTTTTACTGATTTTTGTATACTTAGCAATCCTAAGTTTTATTGCCTGTAAGAGTCACATGAAGAAAGTAACCAGAATTAACCCTCACATGTTTAACCTATTGATTAAAAAAGGGATGGATAACTTCTCCGTCACAGAAGCTGGGGATGCTTTGCTAAACAGTGCTTCAACCTTCCCGAGCAAGGTCGAGGCTCGCAAGTATGTTTATAAGCAACTTCTATCACTTGAGGAGAAAGGTTGGCTTTCTGTCATCGGTGCTCGTAGAGACAAACGCTACCATCAAACTAACGAATTCAAAGCGCTCACAATTGAGCCTAGATCGGCTCGAAAGAGAAGAAGCAACATGAAGGCGAGTTGGCGATTACTCTAGGCGAGATTGAGGAATACCAATCGTTGTTAACGCGTTTCCCAAACAACAAGCAAGATATGCAGCCGCTATTTAATGCAGCAAGAGAACGCTCAGCTAAGCTATTAGGCAGAATTAATGCACTAACCAACTGGATGCAAGTCGCGCAAAGTAAGGCTCCTCAATGTTAAGAGCATGGCAAGCCGAGTGTGCAGCTCAAGTTATCGAGAAATTCACTTCAAACAAGTATTCACACTTCCTCTGCCAAGCGACTCCTGGAGCGGGTAAAACCGTTATGGCCGCCGAGGTTGCGAGTCGGTTATTTAAAAGAGGAATGATTGACCTAGTGCTGTGCTTCTCGCCTTCTCTGACTGTTGCAGAAGGGATGCAAAAGACCTTTTCATGGAAGCTCGAATGTTCCTTTAATGGAGGTTTGGGTTCTCTAGGGGGCTCTTACACCTACCAATCCATCCGCTTTTTGGATGAAAACTTTTGGAACACCGTCAGCAAATATCGAGTTTTAGTCGTATTTGATGAGATCCACCATTGTTCGTTTGATGATGAGGGGCGGTCAAACTCATGGGGGCTAGAAATTGTCTCGAAGATCCAAGGTTTTGCTGGTTATACTCTGGCGCTATCGGGTACTCCTTGGCGTTCTGATCGACTACCGATTGTCATGGCCGAGTATTCTGATCCTGATGGCAAGGTTGTTTGTGATTACCAATACGGCTTGCAACAGGCCGTTGAAGATAAGGTATGCCGCCGCCCTAAAATCGTTTTAATCGATAATGAATACCTGAGTGTTAAGGCTGGCAGTGATAATAAACACTTCGCCTCTATTCTTGATTGTCTTAAACAATCCGATGTCTCTTACCAAAGCGTCATTCACAATAAAGACGCTATGAATTACATATTAAATAGTGGTTGCCAAAAGCTAGCGCAGATAAGGCAAGAGTCCCCAAGTGCTGGAGGCTTAGTGGTTGCATCTTCTATTAAGCACGCTAAAGACATTCAAAAGCGACTTGTTGAGTACTTTAATCAATCAGCATGCATAGTGACTTATCACCATGATGACCCGTTTAATGAAATTGAGTCTTTTCGTCACTCAAAGGTTCAGTGGATAGTCAGTGTTGGGATGATAAGTGAAGGAACGGATATTCCAAGGCTGCCAGGGCGCGAGCACACTTTGTTCAATTTATAACCCAAAGAAGACTCGTGCCCGATAATCATCGTTCCAAGCAGCCTTCTTCAACTTCACTTTTTGGCTTGGTGCACCACATTCGCATTGCTTCAGCATGTTCATCACAAAGCGTCTAAACAACGCTATATTTTCTACAGCACCATCTAGCGTGATCCGTGAGTAATCCTCTTTAAAAACAACATCTAATACGTAATGCTGGCTGTTTTTAATACGCCAATGCTGACGAATGTAGTGGCCTAGCATTTTGTGATTCGGCGACATAGAGCTTATGTAATATGAGGTGTCTACACTTCCTTTTCCGTTGATCACTCGATGCCGCTCCACCGCAATGATGCTTCGTACTGTCGGCCATTTCTCCGCAAGCTCTTTAGGTAACTTAGCCTTTAACTGAAATACATATCTTTCTTCACTGCGGCCATGGTGCTTCTCTTTGATTTCGGTAACTATTTTCTCTTTACCTGCTTCAAAGACAGCTTGAAATTGCTCCACAATAGCCACTCTCAATTTGGGCTGGTTGTTCTTCACTTGAACAACAACGTGAGCCTTTTTCTCTGCAATTTTCTCGAGCATATCGCGCTGACAATGCAGGGCATCAATGGTGATGACACTGCCTTTTACGTTAATAACATCAAGCATTTGGCGTACAACGTTGATCTCGCCATTTTTGCTCTCAGTCGGCTTTTGACTCAAAACGAGGCCACGTTCAGTGTCGTAGGCGGTAACCAATTGTAACGCTGTTTTTTTGTCATTTCGGTATGAGCCACGCAGCACTTTTCCATCGAATGCGATTATCGGCTTGTGTTGACTAGTGCGTTGCTCGTTAATCCACAGGGCTAATGCCTCTAGCAAAGATTCTGCGACAACTGAACGTAAAATACGGGCTATTGTATGCCGACGTGGAATACCATGTTCAAATGTTCTGTATTTTCTCAGCCAATCTAGTTTGTCTTTCCCAAACAATTCAATATCTTGCCATCCTTCACATCCAGATGCGATGGCGCTAATTACAAGGAACATGACATCGATAAGATCATGCTTCTGATTAATGTCTGACCGAGTGTCTTGGACGACTGATAAGTGTTCGATTAAGTTCAAAATGGCTGTGTGATTGTGGATTTAGCACTATTAGATCATATTTGTTAACAAAGTGCGATCCCGCCCTGCCAAGGCTGCAGGTTTGCTGCCATATGAGTTCGGTAAAAACGGAGCTTTACTTTAGGCAAGTGCTCGGACGAATTTTGAGAATCAATGATTCACCCAATCAAGAAGCGTGGTTGTATACCTTTGCCGAAGAAAGTTTGATTGGGTTTGCTGAAAGAATTGAGCAGGATATTCCTGATAGCTGCATGTACATTAAACAAGAGAATAATGTGCCGAGTGCTATTGATGAAAAACGCCAATCATCAAGCATCGTATCGGAAAGTGCTCAACCTAATCACTCTCATTCAAGCGTACTCCGTTGGGGGGGAGCGGTAGATCCCGTTAAATCAAATAATATAGGGCTAACCTTAGCATTTGATGAGCTCAGGTTGGGACAATTTAAACAGCGAATAATCGCAGCATTTATCTAAATTGGTTCTATTTCAGTGTTTTATCTGTAGAGATCTTCTTGCGATCAGGATATTTGCAAGGAGTAGCGGTATCTTAGTGGTTGTATCAGCGATGCCCATTAAGAGGGCACCAACTAAAGCTTGTTAAGAGGATACAGTGTATGAACAAGGTTATTTACACCATCGATTAAAACCTCTATTACGACTATGTTATTGCGTGCGGGGGCATTAGTAAAATTAGTCAGGTGGGAGTAAGAAAAGTTGAAAAATAAAGATGAACTCGAATACTCAAACCAGGTTATAACTAGATAATTTACTACTATATAAGTAGGTGCATCTGAAGGGTGAGTCAAAGCAGGGCAAGATTACGAAGCCCCTTGCCCTGCAAGGACTTGCGAAAGGTAAGCGTTATTGCGGTTCGCTTTTTTCTGCTTTCTTTTGATCCTTGCTTTGAAGCTGATTTCTTCCGTCAGCAGATTTAAAGCTATATGTCTTATAACTGCTAAATTCTCACCGGCTTGCTCTCGACGTATCCGACATTCATCTTCTTTAAAACCAACGTCTAATCGCCAGTGCATCAGATTTTCAATGCTCCAATGT
>NZ_JBFROH010000097.1:0-2171 GCF_041471425.1 Vibrio sp. 10N.261.52.C2
TAACAAATAAGGATTAAGGTGTTGCGCAGCCAACACTAAATCCCGAGTGTTGAACAAGCCCGAAGCCACTTTGTTAAGTAAATTGTACGATTGAACTTGAAGGGCACATCGCTTTGAGGCTTTTCTCAAGGCGAGCGGGGTCAAGATAAGGTTGCGATAGCAATCTTATCAACCAGTTAGCTATTTTTCGTTTCTTTCGTCGTCACATCTCCTTTGATTTCGTCAATGCCATTCTCCTTATTATCAAATGCCTTTCGGCTACATGGGTCGGCTCACTCCAACACACGCCATCTCATGCTCACAGCAAGGGCAGATTCTTATCGCTTTGCTCCTTATCGGTGCCGTTAGCGGCGGCATCATATAGACCAAGTTCAATAACAGCAGTTGAATGCGGGCTCTTAAGGCGTGAGCTTGACCACGTAAAAATCCGTAGTCTCGTACTCTCTGCTACCCTTTGGGCAGCACGTGTTGCAAAATGAGCAGCAAAAACTTCAGAATGGGCAAGGTGCGCGTTCGCCATGCATTGGTCTGACTCTCTTTATAGCGGAAGGTGACAGTATCATCTGTGATACTGATGATGTCTTCATCAGGCAGCACACCGCGATAGAGATAGCGCGCCAAATAGTTGAGTGCAGCCTGACCGTATCCTACTTGTCTGCAATCGACCACCCATTGTTTGGGTATGCCACTCGGCAGCCACAACGTTGGGTGTTGATTAATGGCCTCTAGCATTCTTGCTCGCCATACTTTGGCCAAAGCAAACGCGTTGAAGAGGTAATGCTTGTTGCCTTTGTGCCACGTTTGCCTCGACGCGTCGTATTGGCCTGCCGCCACGATAATGTGCAGATGTGGGTGCAAGTTTCGTTGTCGGCTGTGAGTATGCAACACGGCAGTAAAACCAAGTTCACCTTGCCGTTGTCGGTTGGCAAAATCCTTTAATACCCCTGATGCCACCTTAAACATACCGTTATATATCGCTTTAGGTTGATGTCTTGCCAGCACTCTCAATTGATACGGTAAAGTGAAGGTCACCATGAAATAGTGAACAGGTAACCGTTTTTGCTGTTGACGCTGTAGCCAGTCAGAAGTGGTGCGTTGTTGGCATTGAGGGCAATGGCGATGACCACAAGAAAGAGGCAATCGGTCATCGTGATGGCAGTGACTGCAGAACCATTGTGAGCGTACTTGTTGCTCTGTTTTGCAACGGAGCATCGCCCCAATAGCTCGATGCATATCGCCATTTATCTGCGCATGATAGTGATGCTTAAGCGCACGATGATGCTGGCGAAGCAGTTCAATGAAAGTACTCATTTTATGCTCCATGTTAAGTCTAGATCATCCGTTAATTGGTTGATGGCCATTGCCGCATCACGCTGCTTTATCTGAGTCATTCGGGTGTATCGTGCCGTGGTGTTGAGGCTTGCATGACCGAGCAGTGATTGCAGTGAACGCAGGTCGACTCCTTGCTCAAGTAAGTGCGTTGCGAAGCAATGTCTGAGTGAATGAGGACTCGCATGCTTTTTGATACCACACTCTTTAAGTACAAGTTTCATCGTCTTTTGAATTCCGCCACGATCCATGGGGGTGTCGTGACATGTACCAAGTCCAGGAAATAAGTAGCAAGGATGCTTATGGGTAAGCCAGTGCGTGCGGAGTGCCTTAAGCGTTCGCTGCGGAAGCGGCACCATTCGGTCTTTTCCGCCTTTTCCTTCCCGTATGTGAACGCGCATGGTTTGGCTGTCGATATCATGAACCGTAAGATTTAATCCCTCACTGAGTCGTAACCCCATGCTGTACAGAGTAAGAAAAAACACCTGATAACGTGCTTGTCGAGTGTGAGTAATCAGCGAGCTGACTTGCTGTGGTGTCAGTATGTCGGGCAGTCGTTTTACTTGTGGCGGCTTGACGATATTGAGCCACTCCCACTGTTTATCGAGCGTGTAGCGATAGAAAAACTGCAAGCCATTACGATCGAGTTTTATGGTGCTCCACGAGTGGGTTTGAATAAGAGACGCGAAGAACTGTTTGAGGTCAGAGGTCGTTAATGTATCAGGGGCTCGGTCGAAATGAGCGGTGATCCGACGAACCGCACGGGAATAGGCATCAATGGTCGCGGGTCGTTTACCTTGCAGCTTTAGGTTGGTAAGGTGTTGTTCATAAAGGGTGTTGTA
>NZ_JBFROH010000098.1:0-2617 GCF_041471425.1 Vibrio sp. 10N.261.52.C2
TTTTCCGGATTGGTATAAAACAATGACGACTAGTCCGCTAAATATTTCCCTTCTGCAACTTGCCAGAACGCTCGAATTAGAGGGTTATCTAGCTGTGCTCGCTTACAACATACGCCTAACTCAAATGGCTTGATAGGTTCTATCTTTAAGCGGCTAACTTTATCTCTTACTGGACTGTTGTTTATGACCACATCAGGTGCGATGCCAACTCCACATCCTAGTGCCACCATACTTACAATCGCCTCATGGCCAGAAACTTGCGCGTATATGTTGGGTTTTATCTTCATCTTTTTAAACCATGCATTGGCTCGTTCACGCGCTGTTCCTGCTTCTGGGATGATAAAGGGCACTTCATTCCAGTTTGGCTTATCGGATTGCAGTTGTTGGCTAAAGCTACTCACACCAGATGGAATGATGACTGACAGTGGAATATCGCTGATGGTTTCGAATTCTAACCTTGAAGGAAGGATGTCTGGCTTTGCTGAAATCGCGATATCCGCTTCATCGTTTAAGATCTTGTCGATGGATTGAGCTGGATCACCAGTAGAGAGCTTAAATTCAATATACGGATGAATAGCCCTAAATTCGGTTATGAGTTCAGGTAGGTGACTGTAGCTAGCCGTTACTGAACAAAATATACGGATCTCACCTTTAAGTTCTTGCTCTCCGCCCTTCAGGTGAAGGTTATATTGCTGCCACTCTCCCACGATGCTCAATGCTACAGGCAATAGGTGTTTTCCTGCTGGGGTAAGATCAACACTGCGGTTGTCTCTGATTAGCAGTTCTTGTCCTGTTTCCTCTTCAAGCTTTTGTATCTGACGGCTCAGCGCTGAAGGACTGACGTGCATAGCAGCAGCGGTTTTGCTGAAACTCTTGCTGTCGCATAAATGTATAAATAATTGTAGAGATTTTATGTTCATGTTCTGCGATCGTTTCCATGTTGCATTTATTGCAATAACTAATTGTGAATATATCACTTTCAGCAACGGAGTGTCTGTTTTAGTATGAAGTCATTCGATAGAGAGATATCGACCTTACGGACTTATTTTTAAAGGAGTGCCCTAGAATGGCTAACTATTTCAATACATTAAACCTTCGTGAACAACTAGACCAATTAGGTCGTTGCCGCTTTATGGATCGTGAAGAATTCGCGACAGAAGCTGAATACCTTGAAGGTAAGAAAATCGTAATTGTTGGTTGTGGTGCTCAAGGCCTAAACCAAGGTCTAAATATGCGTGATTCTGGTCTAGACGTATCTTACGCTCTACGCCAAGCGGCAATTGATGAAAAGCGTCAATCATTCAAAAATGCTGATGAAAACGGCTTTGTTGTGGGTAGCTACGAAACGCTAATCCCTCAAGCAGACCTAGTAATCAACCTTACTCCTGATAAGCAACACACAAACGTTGTTGAAACAGTAATGCCTCTAATGAAGCAAGGCGCTGCTCTTGGTTACTCTCACGGCTTCAACGTTGTGGAAGAAGGCATGCAATTACGTGCTGACCTTACTGTAGTAATGGTTGCACCTAAGTGTCCTGGCTCTGAAGTTCGCGAAGAGTACAAACGTGGCTTCGGTGTACCAACACTTATCGCTGTTCACCCAGAAAACGACCCTAAAGGCGAAGGTTGGGATATCGCTAAAGCTTGGGCTGCAGGTACTGGTGGTCACCGTGCAGGTTGCCTAGAGTCTTCTTTCGTAGCAGAAGTTAAATCTGACCTGATGGGTGAGCAAACTATCCTTTGTGGCATGCTACAAGCGGGTTCTATCGTATCTTACGAGAAGATGATTGCTGATGGCATCGAACCTGGCTACGCAGGCAAGCTTCTACAATACGGTTGGGAAACGATTACTGAAGCACTTAAGTTTGGTGGCGTAACTCACATGATGGATCGCCTATCTAACCCGGCTAAAGTTAAAGCGTTTGAGCTTTCTGAAGAGCTTAAAGACCTAATGCGTCCGCTTTACAACAAGCACATGGATGACATCATCTCTGGTCACTTCTCTAGCACAATGATGGCTGACTGGGCGAACGATGACGTGAACCTACTAGGCTGGCGTGAAGAGACAGGCGAAACTGCATTCGAAAACTACCCAGCTTCTGACGTAGAAATCTCAGAGCAAGAGTACTTCGACAACGGTATCCTAATGGTTGCTATGGTTCGTGCCGGTGTTGAGCTAGCATTCGAAGCTATGACGGCATCAGGCATCATTGATGAGTCTGCTTACTACGAATCTCTACATGAGCTTCCACTAATCGCAAACACAGTTGCTCGTAAGCGTCTTTACGAAATGAACGTTGTAATCTCTGATACTGCTGAGTACGGTAACTACCTATTCGCTAACGTAGCAACACCGCTACTACGTGAGAAGTTCATGCCTTCAGTAGCAACGGACGTCATCGGCCGTGGTCTAGGTGAGACATCTAACCAAGTTGATAACGCTAAGCTAATTGAAGTAAACGAAGCTATCCGTAACCACCCTGTAGAATACATTGGTGAAGAGCTACGTAGCTACATGAGCGACATGAAGCGTATCGCTGTTGGCGGTTAATCTTCCAGTTCATCACTGAATAAAAATAGCCCTGAACATTTGTTCGGGGCTTTTTTATGGTTCATC
>NZ_JBFROH010000099.1:0-827 GCF_041471425.1 Vibrio sp. 10N.261.52.C2
AAGAGATTGGATTGACCTGAACAGTTAATTTTCCGGATTGGTATAATATATGCCATTAGCAAAGCCGCGGATTCTCCTACTTACCAAAACAGCGCGTGTTGGGAGTCTAAACCTCCAACCTTTCCATATACTAAGCCTCAGCAGAAATACTGGGGCTTTTTTGTATCTGCTGCTTCTACGAAGTAATGTTGGGATAACTAGGCGCTCCTAGCTCACCTGCGTGCTCGAATCTCCGGAGTGCCTACTCATTCCAGCCTTGCCATATTTAAGACTCTAGTCTGCACGTCTCGGCAGAAATGCTAGCGCTTTTTATTCCTGTCATTTTTACAAGTATCACTAGAAGTACCAAGTGCTCCTTTAGCTATCTATATCTACTCAACCTCTTGAACTCCTGCTTAGTACAGCCTTATCGAATATAAAGACTTAGTTCAAAACCAGAGCTTTCTGATCAACACTCATTTTGTTCTACAGTTTTGCTAATTAATAACTAGCGATATTAACGTTATTTAAGCGAGACGTTGAGTCCTGTTGTTTTTGTTTCCAGATGAAAGGTGAAGCCTTTCATCTGGCACTTATACAATCTTGAGAGTGGTTTATTGGGTAGACTCGCGACTGCGAATAGGAACTAGTTCTCTGTATGGCTGAACTTCCTGAAAGAGTTCTGGCCAAATCTAGTGTTTACCCTACATTGAGATTTTTGATTACTCCAATATCAGTACATCAAATGTCCTAGATACGATCGATGTGCTACATATACCTTTAGCTAGAGCTTCAGTGAGAAGATTGGTAAGTCTGATTTTCATCAGGTATAAAAAAGGTTCATCGCG
>NZ_JBFROH010000100.1:0-244 GCF_041471425.1 Vibrio sp. 10N.261.52.C2
TAACAAACGACTATGGCGTCAATGATTAATTTTTGGCAGTGTTTTCATCCCACATGGCGCCATCTCTCAGCATAGAGTTAAGAGTCACAACCATCTTTCGAACACACGCGATTATTGCGACTTTCTTAGGCTTTCCGGCAGCTACAAGTCGAGCATAAGTTGCTTTGAATACGGGGTTACATTGCATGGCTGACATCATTGCCATATATAACACTGTGCGTACTTGCGCTCGACCGCCTTGGAT
>NZ_JBFROH010000101.1:0-925 GCF_041471425.1 Vibrio sp. 10N.261.52.C2
CAATATCAACAAGGTTGGACCGGGCAAACATTCGGCTCAGATGATATTCGAAACTTGATTCGAGGCTTAGACAACATCAACGTACTGAAAGACTGTGGTGCGATCCTATCGGGTTATCAGGGAAGCGCAGACCAATGTAAAGCGGTTGCTGAGTCGGTTAATTTAGTTAAAGAAAAGAACCACAGTGCACTCTATGTTTGTGACCCTGTAATGGGTGACCCAGATAAAGGTTGTATCGTTGAGGATGGCGTTAGAACCGCCATTACTAAACACTTGCTTCCTATTGCCGATGTTATAGTGCCAAACCAATTTGAACTAAGTGAATTGACCGGCATTAAAATCCTCTCCCTTTATGACGCGGTTACAGCATGTAAGAAAGCATTGGAGCTTGGTCCAAAGATGGTGCTCGTGAAGCATCTTCACTCATTACCCGATGACGCGTTCAGTATGATTTTAGCAACGAAAAAGGCATGTTATTTAGCCCAACGACCGAACATTGAATTTGCTCAACAACCGGTTGGTGTCGGTGACCTTATCTCTGGCCTGTTTACCGCAGGGTTAATAAAGAGAATGTCTCCCGTAGCTGCATTCCGACATGCAAATAACGCGGTCTATGGTGTGTTGGAGCTAACTAAAAGCTATGGCACTTGGGAGCTACAAACAATCAATGCACAATATGAATTTGTAGAGCCTACCCACGATTTCAACGTGGTCAAAATCGGGTAGAGCGTTTAACTCCGATAGTGGTGGAGGGTGTACCTATTCGATGGGTCGCATCCTACAAACGAGATTACGAGCTAAGACTAAACCTAGCTATATTACTCCCAGAAAGAGACGGACTTCACTTTATCCCTATTTATTAACTTCTCTGTTTATAGCTGTTCTTTTGATTAAACAGAGTCTCTGAATCATTTTAGAGAACATT
>NZ_JBFROH010000102.1:0-220 GCF_041471425.1 Vibrio sp. 10N.261.52.C2
ATTCTTCGTGTTTGAACGGAAAGTTCAACAGGAACACCGAGCAACATGGCCTCTTTTACATGACGCCATTGATACTCATGAATAGCCTCGGCCTCGAGACCACAAAGGCACTTAGCCTCAGAGTTAGGTTTAAGAGTCAGGGTAATAAGTGATGCTGTCTGGTGAGACTTTACTATTTGAAAGCCTTCCCAGAATGAAGATAGGAAAGTATGATTCGGCA
>NZ_JBFROH010000103.1:0-4781 GCF_041471425.1 Vibrio sp. 10N.261.52.C2
GGTTCATGGGGCGGATACGACTGATACTCTACGATTACATGGTCAAATGTATGAGGGAACTGGCAAAGCCAGAGCCTGATATCAACTCACTTCTTCCTTGGAACTTCTCACTCTAAAACGCCCCGTGGGATCATGGGGCGTATACACTTCATCCATCACATCTAGTATATAGAAAGCTCATTCAGAAACGATGAGAGCGATGTCTTTTATTCACTATCCGAGAACACATTTTTTATCTTATCTAGCTTCTCTTCCATAGCTAAAAACTCTAAATAAAACTCCCTTAATTTATGGCCATCTATTTTTACTATTGCAGTTTTGTTTTCTCGCCAATCTAAACGTTCAATAGCTTTTGACACGTGAACAATTGCGCTGGCTTCATCGTTAGGACTGGATGTAGCCTTAATAATGTAACTGTCCGTCATATTTAGTCCTCTTGGTAAAGTGTGGGGTTTATAGCACTAAGCATTGGATATAGATTGGTTTACTATTTAATTGAGACTCATAGGTACCACTTTTGTGTTCGAGCCAAAAACAGTATTTGTATCTAAATATTTTTTGGTAATCTTAAAAAACTTTTTATAAGGTTCACGCTGCGTTAATGACACTATGTACGCATTTCCATCTAACTCAAACATTACCGTCGTTTTTGTGTTGGTGTAAATGCAATCGGATAAGCAGTTATCAATCCGTCCAGTTATGATTGCTTTATCACTTCCGGTAGTCACTACTCTATACGTTTCCGTGTTTGTCTGATCTAATTCATTTTCTTGCAATGCGATTGAATTTAGAGTGATATTATCGTGAGCATTTTTTGCGCGAGCTTCTCGTTCCATGCGGCACATATGAGATTGATGATTACGCTCTTTCACTAGCTTCAGAACATGATTTTCCCGTGCTTTATCTTTAGCGTATTGACTAATATTACCGTCATGAACCTGTACCGCATTATCATATTCTGACATATCAATTGCATTAAATGGACAAGATCCAAACTTAGAAATATCTATATTTTTCGGATTGAATTCCTCAGGATTACCACTACTCAAGGGCACATTGACTAAAAAGGAAAAATCTCTTTTCATGTTTAGATTCACATAAATATTTTCACCAATGACCTGTACTCGATCCACATCATTGAGAACCTGTGATCCTGACCATCCAGCCTGTACATCAATTGATACTCCAAACGCCAATAGTGGCGCTAAAAACAGAGCTAATTTCATCCTATTCAGCCTTTAAATTAATGTTGAATTTGACCGTACCATTACAGGCCGGCAAGTGTCTCAGATATTGGTTCTAGTGCTAGAAGATGTAACGCTTGTTGTGCTTGGTTAATCATACACGGGATACCCAACGGTCTGTGTTTGCTTTTTCCTTTGGGGTATAGATTCTTCTGCGCAGTTTGGCTCGATAGCCTTTCCTGTTCAGTAAACTGACTGCTGCCATTCGACGTGCATCGGTGTTCCAGATGTCGCCGTCAATTCCTAGCGTTATACCCACGAACACCGGGAAGCTTTGCTCCTTTGGATATACAAACGGTTCACTCTTATCGCGGTGAACAGCGATTCATGCGACTTCACGTCGCACGGACAAAACTGAGTTATATATTGCTAAATTAGCTATGTAGCGTCAACTAACTTGGCCGATCCAGCGTCAATTAGCCTGGCCGGTTGAAGTCCTGTTTAACTTAGGTTTCGTTGTGCTTCCTTTCTCCTATAACTTTCACCTTTGCATTGTAAGATCTTCGCATGATGGATCAGCCTATCTATTGCTGCTACTGTCATCACTGTATTGTCGAACAGTTCATCCCATTCTTCGAACGATTGATTTGATGTGATGATTAAGCTGTATCGTTCATAGCGATGCGCTATCAACTCGAACAACACACTGGTCTCCTCACTCGTTTTTTGTACATAACCGATGTCATCTAAGATAAGCACATTGTACTTATCGAGCTTCATCAAGGCCTCTGACAGTTTCAACTCCTCTTTGGCGAGTTGAAGTTGCTGTACCAGCAAGTTGGCACTCATGAACTTGACACGGTGGCCATGCTCTATCAGCTTAAAACCCAGTCCGGCAGCTAAATGCGTTTTACCTAACCCACTCGCCCCGAACAGTAAGATATTATCGCCTGTTTTTACCCATTCTCTTTGGTTAGCCAAGTGCCATACTTGTGCTTTATTTATGCCGCTCACCGCTGCGAAGTCGTAACCATCAAGATATTTACCTGCTGGAAGGTTAGATTCTTTTAAGTGCCGCTGTAGGCGTTTTTCCTCACGACTATCTAGCTCTAGGCGACATAACTCTGCAAGATAGCGCTCTGCTGACCAGCTTTGCTCACGCGCTTTTTCTGCCATTGGCTCCCATTGAGAGACAAGACTACCAAGGCGTAAAGATTTGAGGAGAAGAGGAAGAACATGCTGCTCTGACATTATTTCACCCCTTCTAAGATTTGCTGATAGCTCGATAAGGTATGCTGCTCTACTTTTGGACTGTCCGTCCAGACTTCATCTTGTAAGAACCTATCTTCACAGTCGAACAGAGTGGGTAGACGACCCACTCTGATACCATCCAGCACGAACCGGCCAACCGCTTCCTCCCTTTCTGACTTATTGGCCACATTCAACAGCTTCACCATATAGAAGCTTGCCTCGTCCATTGTGAGCTGAGCATCGACGTACTGCCAGATTTGACGATAATCCTCACTTGGTAACATTTCGTCTCGCCACTGACAGCCTCTGAAGGCTCTTGGCTTTTTCATTAAAGAACCAATGATGTGCCTATAATCAATTTGATGACCTCGACGGCATGAGCGTGTATGAACTCTGTCTAGGGTTAGGGTATGTTCGTCATGACAATAGACTTCGAGCGTTTTATCGTAGAGGTGGACACGAACCGTACCCCCAATAAGGCGGGACGGAACTGAATAAGTGACCCTCTTGAGTTGGACTGTACTTGTTGTCGACACCTTCAGTTCATAAACGGTGTAATTGACGCAGTCGTATTTAGGGAGCGGTTGTAATTGTCGCTGCTCGTCAACTAGCAGTGGTTTTGAGCGACGATTACGTCGCTCAACGAGTTGGTCAACGAACAACTCGTACTCATTTATTGTCTCGAAGTCATTGGAGCCTCGGATCGCCAACGCTTGGCGAATTTGGTTCTTCAGGTGGTTATTCGAGCTTTCTATGGCACCATTTTCATGAGCTATACCGGTATTATTTCTCGTTGGTTGGAAGCCATAATGTGTCGCGAGTTGTTGGAAGCTCTCCGTAAATTCACGTTCAGATGTGTTATTTTTATAAGCAGCGCTTAAGCTGTCTGTTCTCACCTCAAGAGGGACCCCTTCTGAGCGCTCAAAAGCCCCTTTTAGGCCTGTAGCAACGGCTGTAAAGCTTTCCCCACCGTAAACCACTTGTGCATGACTCCAACCACTGGCGGGCAAACGATAATTAAACAGTCTGTGTTCCAGTTTTTCACCTTGGATCGTCACGATGAAGTCGGCCCATGTAAAGTCCATGATCCCTTGTTTGCCAAACTCCTTTTCCTGACGGAAGATGACTTCTTTATCTTCTCCGTGTAACAGGCGCCACTGACGGACTCGACGTTCTAATGTGCGTCGGTGGTTGGGTGAAAAACTATCGCTATGCTCTTCACAAAGATAGTCAAAAATACCGACAGGGGTAATTGACGCTGAGCGTTCAAGGAGTGGAAGAACCACTGAGTTCCAGACCGGTTCAAGGGGGGCGGTTCTTGTTCGATAACCTCTAGTCTTAATTGGGCCTGATTGTCGCTGTCCTGATTCAATTCGACGAGCGGAACGCTCAGAGAAGCCGGCTTTAGCCGCGGAGGTGGTTTGTATTTTATCTTTTCGATTAACCATGTATAGCCTTATTTGTTGATCTGTAATTCGTTTCCCTGGCACAAAGCTTTCCGGTAGAGAGTTTGTCCAGAATGTAGCAGATCAACCGGCCAATCTAATTGTCGCTGAACCGGTCAGGGTAATTGTCGCTCAATAGTATAGAGCCTTGGAATGAACGCGATATCATTCGTTACAAGCTGGCAGACAAGGCAGGCCGAAAAAAAGCGGATGAAGTAGAGCGCCTAAAGAAATACATTCGTCGCCAGGCTACGATTCTTCAAAATATTGAAGCAGAGGACGAAAGTCACTTGGTGAAAGAGCAAAAAGGGCTCGGTCGTCCAAGCATGCCCAAGGCGAAGAAAGTCCGACACTACGAAAAACTAATTGAGAAAGCGAACGTTGAGATCACTGAAATACTAAAGACTAAAACTAGAGCTGAGCAGCTTGAGTATCAACTTAAAGATGTTCGAGTGATGAAGCGCACATATCGCACTCAGTACAAGGCTGAGTACGGTAAGTTTCCTGCATCATCGCCACAAGATAAAGCGATCAAGTTGCTTGAGCAGCAAATTAAGCTGGCAAAGAAAGAAGAGGCAACCAAGCAAGATGAATATTGAACCGATTTCTGTTCAGTTCAATGACTAATCACCTTTTCGAAGTTGGCCCGTTTCCCGGGAAGGGGCCAGCTTGTTCTTGACTGTCTAAGAGTGATTCACAGAACTCTTTGCCATCAAACAGCTAAACCGCGCATTGCGGCGCAGTCGTTGCTCCTTTGCTGACTGCTGTAATGCATCTTATGTCCTTAAGTCGGCAAGTTTTGTGTTGACTTGTTTTTGCCCCAAAGTGAGCCAGAGAGGGGGTGAACTCTGTTTCAAACTCAGGAACTTGCCTTACTTTTCCGGCTCTTCTCCGCTTAGAT
>NZ_JBFROH010000104.1:0-1415 GCF_041471425.1 Vibrio sp. 10N.261.52.C2
GTAATGCCGTTCACTTAAGAGTGAACGGCATTTTTGTTCTTAGCATACCGTTGTGGTCTGGGTTTAACTCTTCTAGGGAATGTCCTTTCCCTTCGCCCTTCAAGTATTAAGCTTTCAGCCATGTTGTGGAACCCCTTTAGCTGACGAGGTATTGCGCCTGGTGTTGAATAAGGTAAGCCTAAAAGTAACGCTGATACATGAGCTAACGTGCCGTTAAAACTCAGTTGATAAGGAAGGTAATTTCCCTTTAAATTGAAGCAGAGCTCGACCATCTGATATCGGATTAAATTGTAAGTAAGCAAGATGCCCCATAACTCCTGCTTGACCAGCTCTGGTAAACGACTTCGCAGCGTAAGACGGTTTCCAAGCATGTATTGTTTTTGCTCTCGGTAGCCCAGCTCTATTTCCCAACGATGCTCATAAAGGCCTGCAATATCTTTTGATGGGTAACGCAGGGAGTCCGTCATGGAGGTTAATACTTGGTAGTCTTTTCCTTTAATTTTACGAGTGACAAGTCGAGCGGTTATCGACTTTGGTAAATCAGGCCATAGCTTTCTAGCTCTTGGATTACTGTGTAATTGAACAAGTTTGTCATTTCGCCCTAAAGATTGAACAATGTCATATTGTGTATTTTTCTTGAGGGGGATAAGCCAATGGCGCTCTGAGCCAGAGTCTTGCCATTTATGTAATAAACCTAAAGAATAGAACCCCTTATCGAACATTGTTACGCTATGGTTTGGTGTTGTTTCTATTAGTTTTTCAGCTAATATCATTTCGTTTGTATTGTAATTATCAAATGCACTGGCCGTAATAATGTGACTGCTTAGTTCCATTTGGCAGACCATTCTCACTTGCGGATATTGCGTCCCTTTTTGTCGAGAAAATGCCTTTTCATTTTGCGGGTTATCGGGCGTTCGCCAAACAACGCCATCGACGCCAAGCAGCGTTAATCCATTCCATTGGGGTAACTTTGCACTGTTTAACCATGACGTAGTCATTCGCTCAAAGACCGCTTTAATTGCGTCTTCACCCAACGTCTTTCGACGTTGAGTTAACGCACTCGGTGCGACAAAAGCTTTACCTGTACGGTCGACAATATCAAGTTGGTTCACTAAATCTTTCATGGATTTACTGTTATAGATAGCCATTCCAACAAGCAGCCACACCATGGATTCTAAAGTTAATTTCCTCTTTCTCATCGTGACAGTATCAGTAAGAGAATAGGCTTCGTCGATGAGTTCAATTGGAAGCAAGTCAGACAAAGTCTCAACGCTGCTAGGTTTCCAATCATTAATTATGTTTAGAGCTTGAGAAACATCCATAAAAAAATCCAAGTGCATTAAATACACTTGGATTTTGACAGCTCTGAAGGATCCTTCAACCGATCGCTTTGGCTTTAACTGATCGGCATTACC
>NZ_JBFROH010000105.1:0-1683 GCF_041471425.1 Vibrio sp. 10N.261.52.C2
AGTAGGTTTTATCGTTGATGTCAAACGAATAACTTAAATGTATTCGATAACTCGAGCTAGATAGTTAAAGTCCCCAGAATCACCGTGGTAATTACGGTAAACATCGACACTGAAATATCTAGGTTGGTCCACTTGAATATGCTCAGCAATTCGCTGCTCGATGGATTCTAGAGTTTCACCTGTTTGCGAGTAAATGTATTTCTTGGTGGTCTTTTGAAGCTGGCGTTCTTTAGCTTCTTTGTGTGTGACGTAATTGTTCACGTCAACCCACTGACCAATGTAGTCAATCTCCACGTAGTCTGAATTTTCTTCAACCATGAACAACGCCGCTTCTTGTTGAACGTCGGCCAGTTGTAGCATGTCGTTATCGACTTTTTGCTGTTCCATTGAGGTCACATTTTGTGCCATGGCAGCGCTAGACGTTGCCATGATAAGTAGCGCTAAAACTGTTTTATTCATTTTACGATATCCCTAAATTAAGGTAATTCTGTTACCCAAGGTTTGCCCTGAGTTGCTTTGTGATAACCATATTCGTATATGGTTAATAAATAGTGTTCATCAAACATGTCTTTGGTTCGTTTGGCGTAACCAAAGTCGTGCTCGATGTAAGTAAATTGCATATCAATGTTGTTGATTTCACAGATGTATTTCATTCGATATAAATCACCACGTGTTTGAGCAAGAGTCAGGCTTGATACGCTCTTTGCTACTAAATCTAGACCCTTATCTCTCAGCGAGTGGTACGGCGCTTTCAGTGCTCCATTTCGAATAACATCGAGCTGTGGTGGTTTTTCTAACCCAAGAGCATCTGAGATCTGCTGATAGTCGAAGTTAGATGGATTGAAAAATACTTGAGCGGCTAAACCACCATCGACGTGAAGTTCTTCATAACTTTTACCTTCGTACTTCACATTGATAAACTGCGGTGGGAAGACTCCAGGAATAGAAGCACTTGCTGCTAAAACCTTATATATAAGTTCAGACTTATCTGGCATGTCACTATTTGCAATTGCGCCCACATTCCAAATGACAAGCTCTCCAGAATCAAAGTGTGTGCTACCAATAAACAAACGCTTACCGTTGCGGTGTCGCGCAGCAATTTGCTCGATCATCGGTTCAGGGAACGCCTGAGCGATAAATTGATTCAAGTTTTTACCGTCAGTAAAAGCATCTTTAAACACGGTGTTTAAAAAGTTCTTTTTGCCGAGCACTGATTTGTCATTGATGTTTAACATCACCTCCTTCATCTTCGGAAATGCATCTCCGCCGATGAATACAAATGGTGCCATTAGCGCTCCTGCACTGATGCCAGTAACTATTGAGTAGTCTTTCAATTGGCCAGATTCTTCCAGCCCTATCAAAATACCGGCTCCAAAGGCTCCGTTCGCGCCGCCTCCTGACAAAGCTAAGATATTTAGTTGCTCACCTGACACTTTAATTGGCGTTGTTTGATCGATTGGAGAGTATAAGAAGTCTGGGTTCTCACTCGCCCACATACGCAATGGCTCTTTTACTGATATCGCTTCTTCTACAACCACTTCTTTGTAATTGTCTTTGTGTACGCGTACATCCAACGTGTGGGGTGAGCTACATGCCACTACAAGTAATGACAAAGCAACGGTAAAACCCGAGGAAATTAGACGGTTCATAATTAGGCTCATTTAATGTTCTCTAAAATGATTC
>NZ_JBFROH010000106.1:0-219 GCF_041471425.1 Vibrio sp. 10N.261.52.C2
AACGGCATCTTATAGTTTTGACTTGGAGCAAAAAAAGCACTTTGCTAAATTTGTCGCTGGTTTGAGTGCGAGAATGGGCTTTGATGAACCGCCGGTGCTTACAAAAAATGAAGTGTTATATCCTTTGTTTATTATGTGTAGAGGGGAGTGCCGAGCGTTAAAGCACTTCTTGAAAGACGCACTACTTATGAGTTTCAGTGAGAACGTTGATACGATAGA
>NZ_JBFROH010000107.1:0-278 GCF_041471425.1 Vibrio sp. 10N.261.52.C2
ATTTTCCGGATTGGTATTAGGTGACTTTTCTATGTTTCAGATACGAAAAAAGCCTTTGATAATCAAAGGCTTTTTTCTAAGAATAAGTGGTGGAGGGATAGGGATTTGAACCCTAGAACCGCTATTAACGGTTGCCGGTTTTCAAGACCGGTGCTTTCGACCACTCAGCCATCCCTCCAACAAATTGTCATCAACAGATTAGTAGACTGTTGAGGTTGTTATTTGCTAATGCAAGTAACGATACCTTTTGTCTTCACTTTTAAAAAAGTGAAAATAAA
>NZ_JBFROH010000108.1:0-1650 GCF_041471425.1 Vibrio sp. 10N.261.52.C2
ATCTAAGCGGAGAAGAGCCCAACAGTTTATGCGAACTCCGCTCATCTAGGAATGTTCTGCTCCAGCAAGACTGAACACTTCGTTAAGCGACGTTTCGTTGTTCAAAGTTAACTGGGCTTAGATACCCAAGAGCACTGTGTCTTCTCGTCCGATTATAATCTACTTCTATGTACTCGAAGGTTGTCTTGTTGCGGCAGCTACTGCGACTTTCTCTGCTAGCTTCAGAGCCTCTGCTTTAAGTTCAGGGGAATGTTAATTCTAGTTTTCTTAGTTGCCATTGCTCACCTCGTTAGTAATTGTACTCACTTAACTCGATGTCCAAAACTGCTGGGACGGTTCAGTGGCACACCAGTAACTATCCTAAATACTTCATTCCAAGTAGATTTAATAATGCATCTATCAATATTTGATGGAATTATCAAACGTTGGGCTTCCCTGCCTTACTGTTAGCTAAGGTTTGTGCCAGTTTAAGCAATACTAGGTTACACGGGTGTCGATGGCTGTTACGTTTTTCTCATTCATACTGGTGATGTGTGATGTCGCTCTCATCGCACGGGTACTAAACCGTATGCGTAAATGGTATTTTAAGCAGGTATTTTTGCGTCCATATCCCCTCTCTTTGGAATGGTTTTTTGCAAAATCACCCTTATTATCCTCTCGACTATTCACGGAACGACCCATGTTTAGAACACTTTTATCTGGCCTTATTTTGGCCTCTATGGTTGGTTGTGCGCCTCAGTACACCCCAAAAACACCCGAGCAAACGGTTAAAGATAAAACGGTGGAATTTGCCAAGTACGACATCAAGACCATGACCGATTCGCCCCGCTCTCATGCGCAGCAACTTGGTGTGTTGATGACTGGTGAGCGACCGTTTGGTAATAACAACCTTGACGAATTCGCCGATGGCTATATCAGCTGGTCTCGTAAAACCACCCAAGGCTTAAATGCCATTGGCATGGTCATTGGCTCGATTTCAAATGTTGCGGGTTTCACCGCCATTTTGGGTAACTCCGGTAACGGTAAAAAACGCACTCCTAGCTACAATAAAAACCGATTAATGATCATCTCACCCGTCAAGCACTATGACGCCTGCTTAGAAGGCAAGCCAGAGTGTGATCTGTTTGAACTCTTTGAGCAAAACAAGGCGACCTTGGTGTCGATGGCTGAACATGCCTACAACAGCGACCCAAAAGTGGCATCAGTGAAGACCATCGATTCCGTGAAAGAAGGCTTGTTCTCACCAAGCCATTATCAATACATTGCCGTGATGCCGATGGCTGGCAAAGACAATGAGCTGACCTATTGCCTTAAGCCTCAATATCAAGCAGTGCTTGATAGAGTGGAAGAAGAAAAAGGGCCAATCAGCTACCCGCCGCTTGGGTTGGGTTGCTCTGTGATAGTCGATAAGCTTGGCTATATTTACCGCAATGCTGATAGCGATAGCCCCTACCTGCCAAAAGGCGACTTCTTAATACATGAAGCCGGAGTGCCAAATTTCTTCCCTGTTGAAGCGCTCAAAACGGATCAAGACAACGTATTTTTCTACCAGCCATCTGTTGCCTTCCTCGCTGAAGCGCTTGATTTTGACTCTGAATTTGCTGAATACAGAGAGAAGTACCCAGAGGACTTTAAAGAGCACTTTAAGCA
>NZ_JBFROH010000109.1:0-332 GCF_041471425.1 Vibrio sp. 10N.261.52.C2
ATCAAAAGCCAGTGTCTTACCGCTTGGCGATAGCCCAACAATGAATGGTCAACTAATGAAAGAAAAACATTCTAAATAATGGTGCGGTCGGAGAGACTTGAACTCTCACACCTCTCGGCGCCAGAACCTAAATCTGGTGCGTCTACCAATTCCGCCACGACCGCAGCAAATCTTTATAGTCATACTGAATATTGGTGATTCAATAAAACGTTGTATAAATGGTGGCTACTGCGGGATTTGAACCTGCGACCCCATCATTATGAGTGATGTGCTCTAACCAACTGAGCTAAGTAGCCAATAATAAATCTAATCGATTCACTATTTGTTCTCTA
>NZ_JBFROH010000110.1:0-436 GCF_041471425.1 Vibrio sp. 10N.261.52.C2
GTCCAACCTTGTTGATATTGAGTGTGATTAGAGAACTGAACAGTGTGGATTGGCCACACATCGAGTCCCATTCTTTGGATTGGAAAAACCGCAGAACTGTTTCCTGCATGCCCGTAAACCACGTGAGATTGAATAGAAATAATGCTTTTCATGCGTCGCTCTTTCAGTTTGAAATGGATTTGAATACTTGGATAAGACGACTAAATAAACACAACGGAACATCAAGATAGGAAGTTTTATCGATCTAACCACTGTGCTTATTTGGTCGGAATAGCCTCGACATCGCCGAGGCTTATTCTTAATGAGTTGGACGTCATCGGCTTTAAATCATGTATTTGATTCTAAGCCAGACTTGAACTTATGCGTCTTGAAACTCAGCGAAGTACTCATCCAATACAGTGCGTGTTGCACGGCCGATTAGCTCGTACTCGTGGTG
>NZ_JBFROH010000111.1:0-2644 GCF_041471425.1 Vibrio sp. 10N.261.52.C2
TCTAAGCGGAGAAGAGCCCCATAGGTATGGAAAAGTTGGTGTGAAGAGGCGATGCGATGAATAGCATATCACTAGCAAAAGTATTGGAGGGCTAAAATGATATAGCCTAGCCAATTGGTTTTCGAGACATGAAGAGCGAGCTATTCACTCTTTGGCCTGCGTTTTAAAGAGAGTATTTTGTACTGATAACGGTAAGTTATGAGCATTATGTAACATATCCCTCAATCTATATCTATGCATATCCCATTAAAAATATTAAAGTTTTAGGTATTGGGATTAAATCCAAAGCCCATGAACTTTCTATTTAAAACTAGGACAACAAATGAAAAAGTCGATGATTGCAACCTCAGTAGCTGCTTTACTATTAAGTGGGTGTACTATTCGCCCAAAAATAGAGCCTATTGATACAGTAGTAGCTGTACCATCAAATATTAACGCGCAAGAAGCTAAAGCGATACTTGATAACTCTATTTTTAGAACAATACCAATTTTAGATGGTAGACTTGCTCCAGCATCAATTGACGTATCACGTTCAAATAATCGTGACTTGAAAGGTACAGTCATGAACTATGAACTTACGAAGAAGTATCTGTTTAGTATTGACGTTGGATATTACTATAACGAAGAAACTCATTCAGTTGATCGCGAAGCATTTAACACCAAAAGATATAAAAGCTATAACGACTACGCGCCTTGGGCTTTGATGGAGCAATTGCCTGTACTTGATGAATTCGTCGCAGAAGAAGTAACAAATGATTATCAGAATTACGTTAAGGACCGAACTAAACTCTTATCTGAGCCTTATACCTTATCTCCGCAAGTAGAAATGCTGATGGATAAGTCTGACAAGAAAAAATTCGCTGCTTTATTCACTCAAGAAAACGTCAACACCAACTTCCTTGATTACTATGACTATAATTACAAAGGCCAGCCTTTGCTAAACGACTATGTGATGAGTGAAGTTAAATCATTGACTGCTAAAAACTTTAGTGGCATCAACGTAATGATAAATCATAATAATGTCATTGAGTTCACATCGGCATCTTTGCTAGCCAAACCTAACGGTTGGATTTTAACTAACAAAGACCTTCAAGTAACAACGCTAAATTACAAGTACGAGATTACGAATCTCACTGACAAGTTCATCACCATTGATCGTGCAGCAAGTTATGTGAATAACAGCGTAAATAAAGACGAAATTAAACTGCCTTTGGAAATTCCACCTAAGTCTAAAGTGACAGTCTCACATAAAGGCAAGAGTTCTCACTATCGAGTGACCGCACTGAAACCAGACCAAAGCGTCGACTTCTCGTTATCTTTTGAGTACTCACTTGAAGGCAAGAAAAAAACATTAAATGGTCAGAAGACATTCAAACCTTTAATCTAAGTCATCCGCTTACTTTATTTCGAAAACTCCACCAACAAATTTTTGGTGGGTTTGATTCAAGGCTAAACTTATAGTTGGAACATCGTAAAAGGCATTGACCTCGACGTTTATACAGGCCGAACCTTATTAGCGATGGGGTTCGGCTTTTTAACACCTTTCAACAGTGATATACCTTTTAAAGTATAGAAACCGTAGCAGAAGAAAAGCCTGTAACAGCTCCTGTCTGTCAGCAATCTGTTTTCTCAGACAACCTCAGAGCATCTTCTAGCTCTACGCCAAGGTATCGAATAGTGTTATCTAGCTTCGAATGTCCAAGTAAGATCTGTACAGCTCTGATGTTTTCGTTCTGGCATAGATTAAAGTCGCTTTGGTTCGGCGCATGGAATGAGTACCGTAATAGTCGGCATTCAATCCCAGTTTTGCAGCCCAACTCCTGATAATTGAACGATAGAAAGAGTAACTGATAGGTTGTCCAAAGCGTCGGCTACTCGGGAATAAAAAACTGCTTGCCTCTAGGGATGCTGCAAAGATCCATCGGCTAATGCTTTGCTGTGTTCTCGGCGTAATCTCATAGTGGACGTCGGTCCCAGTTTTTTGCTGGATGCACTGAACCCTTTCATAGATAACTCCTTGCGAAGAAACATCGTAAACATGTAGCTTTAGCAAATCACTCGCTCTTAACTTGCTATCTATAGCTAGGTTCAGCAGTGCGAGCTGCATCAGATCATTTTCAATCTCTAGCCTAGTTCTGATCCGCCAGATCTCTTCAAGCTTAAACGGCCTTTTGATGCCGCTGCATTTTCCAGAAGATAACTTCCTCACGATGACCTCCTCTCAGTGTTTTGGGTCAATATGAAGTTTGGCAGTCACATTGACTAGAGGTCAGGAAGTTTGCCACGATTGGCTACAGCACACCTTTGGACAAAATGTATGGTACGCCCCGTTTTGCATTGAAAACTCAAAATAACGGAGTTGGTTTGCGCTAATGTATTCAGAGTATAATTGAGACTTACTTCCCATAGACGCATGAAAGTGAGGTGTTTTGACGGTGCCAATGCAAAAAACGGTCAAAATGAAATCTGACGTATTTATCTGATCATTTGAGAGTAGTGAAAGCCGAGAAGTGACGGCTCTCGGCTTTGAGGTTGTGATGGTCGCTTATTTCTGCGTTAAGCCGAAATTGATCTTCTTACCAGTGGATAGCTGAGTGAATACTGGCACATTCGAGAAGCGTTTTTGCTTAAAGTGCTCTTTAAA
>NZ_JBFROH010000112.1:0-305 GCF_041471425.1 Vibrio sp. 10N.261.52.C2
CTTAGACGAATCGAACCGTCTTCATCGATTGAATAAGCTAAGTCACCAGACACAGGCGCATCATCAACCGCTGTTACGCTTACGTCGATGTTTGCTGACACCGTATCGGTGCCGTCAGACACATCAAAACCGAAGTTTACGTCGCCATTGAAGTTTTCATTTGGCGCAAAGGTGTACGTACCGTTGCCGTTGTCGGTCAGGATACCGTCGCCACCATCGTAGGTCACACCTTCAACCGTTAGGTTATCACCTTCAATGTCGGTAGCGCCTGTTAACAGGTCGGCATCAGTAAAGATTAACGTGCC
>NZ_JBFROH010000113.1:0-249 GCF_041471425.1 Vibrio sp. 10N.261.52.C2
AGCTAAGGACGCACGGTTTTTGATATTAATTCTCGACGAACGATTTATCAATATCAGGATTCACATTCTTATAAGAAATAAACCCTAAATAGTGGCGCGCTCTGGAGGATTCGAACCTCCGACCGCCTGGTTCGTAGCCAGGTACTCTATCCAGCTGAGCTAAGAGCGCACGGTTTTAGTATCAACTTAGTCAATACAAGGACTTTCATTCTTAAAAGAAATAAACCCTTAAATAGTGGCGCGTCCTGG
>NZ_JBFROH010000114.1:0-1650 GCF_041471425.1 Vibrio sp. 10N.261.52.C2
TAAGGAGTAAATAATCTAACTAATAACTTAATAATGATATTTGTTGGATTATTCAAAATAAATAAAGCATCTCGTTGCTTCGAACCGAATATTAAGAACAAAAGGTTTTATTATGTAATCCCATTTGATGGATCAAATCATCACTTTAACTGTTCGCATAGTTTTTGAAGTGCAATTTACATCTTAAATGATTGTTTTAAATAGATTTATCTTAAACCGGAAAAAGTAGATGATTTTCGAAATCAATTTCAATTAAGTGTTTCCACTTCAAGAACGACAACCTACCTACCGTTGTTTTACTGGCTTACGGCGGCGTTGTTAATCAAATCAGCTTGAAGATCAACGACACCATATGTAGCTAGCCGTTAGCTTCTAACGGGCATACCTAGTCCTATGACTTTGTTAATCGCTTTGACATTCGCCATGATTTCGCCCAGTTGAGCGTTGTAACATCTCAAGCTCAATTTATCGCTTGTTAGTCCTTTATATCGGGACATAGCAGTCTCAGATATTGAACGATAGTGATAACCAGACTCTGTTTTCCATTCCGATATTGTTCCATCTCTCAGAGCCATTACCGCTTTGTTTCTGGGATGACCGTCTTCCCAAAGAGCTGCATTCTTTCGAGGCGGTATTAACGGAGTACAGCCTTTATTTTTCAGAGTCTCGTGGCAATTTTTTGTGTCATATGCTCCATCGGCGGATACGGCAGCGACCTTTCTACGTAGTGGGTTGAGTAACGTCGGTAACACTTCACTATCGCCTACATTTACAAGACTGACTTCCGCACTAATCGCTTCGTGAGTATCCACATCCACAGCTAAGTGCAGTTTGCGCCATGTCCTACGTTTTTCTGTACCATGCTTTTTCACTTTCCACTCCCCCTCACCAAAGACTTTGAGGCCAGTAGAATCAATGGCTATATGGCGAATAGCCCCTCTCGATTTATTGCGATATTTGACCTGAACTGTCTTCGAGCGTTTACTGATACAGGTGTAGTCAGGGGACGTTAGTGGAACATCTAATAGCTCAAAGATAGAGTCGATAAAGCCTTGAAGAGCACGTAAAGGAAGAGAGAAGATGCCCTTAATCATCAAGGCGGTTTCAATCGCTGTATCAGAGTACTGAAAGCCTCTCCCACGCTTACCATGATGAGTTTTGCATCGCCATGCATCTACGGCTGAATCATCTATCCAGAATGTAACCGAACCACGTTTACAAAGAGCCTTATTGTACTCCGTCCAGTTAGTTATCTTCTTGTTTGCTTTACCCATATCACCACCATTCCAATCGTTTCAAATGATCAGATCACAGGACTTGGAAAAGGTTCAACTAATTTAGGCAACAACGCCAAGAAAAATCATAAATGCCTAGCGAGTAGTGAGCTGTGCGAGCGTCAGGAGTGGCTTTATTATTTTACTTTACCATCATTCCCTTAAATACCCTTTTGGCAGGATGATGGTCTTCACGCAGTGAGACCATCGCCTTGCTAAGCCTTCAGGGATAAAAAAGCGTACACACCATTATACATAGTATGTACGCTTTATAGATCCAAAAGAAGCATTGCCAGTAAGGGGCTGTCACTCACTCACACGCAAATAGACATATTTTTTACTGTATACTCCAACTGAGTAGGTTTTATCGTTGATG
>NZ_JBFROH010000115.1:0-1604 GCF_041471425.1 Vibrio sp. 10N.261.52.C2
CACCACGAGTACGAGCTAATTGGCCGTGCAACACGCACTGTGTTGGATGAGTACTTCCAAGAGTTCTCTGCGTAATTCGTAGTTGCTAGAAAATATAAGCCCCGTCAAGTCGGGGCTTTTTTATTCGGTTGTTTAGGTCGTGATAATGAATGTAATTTCTGTAAATGCCGTTGAATCTGCCATTTTGGCACTCTTGATGTTGTTGTTTGGTGAGGTAACCAAAAAACACACACCAATATTAAGTAAATATCATATCCCAGGGCCGGTGATTGGTGGGTGCATCGCAGCCTTAATTACTACTTGCTTATATCGCATGGGAATGGAGTTCGAATTTGAACTTCCTTATAAAGAGACGTTGATGCTGATGTTTTTCGCAGGCATTGGTTTAAGCGCAAATATCAAGCAGCTATTCCAAGGTGGACGCTTGTTCGTTGTCTTTCTCGGAATCGCCGTTGTTTATATTATTTTTCAGGACGCTATTGGTGTCGCTGCAGCCTCGTTCTTAGGGCTGGATCCTAAGCTAGGACTGATGACGGGCTCTATCACCCTATCAGGTGGGCATGGTACAGGTGCTGCATGGGCGTCGATGTTTCATGACCATTTTGGTGTCGATAATGCACTCGAAATCGCGATGGCCTGTGCCACTTTTGGTCTTGTGATTGGCGGTATTATCGGAGCGCCTTTAGGCACGTATTTGGTTGAAAAAAATCAACTTTCAACACCGAACGTACATGCAGCAGATGTGGAACACAAAAAGGCCCATCACATGCCGACTAAGGGCAATGTACTACATGGCATCGGAAGCGTTGTTCTTTTAGCATGCTGTGTTGAGCTCAGCCAAATGCTACATAGTTTAGTGCTTGTGCTCGATGTGCATTGGCTGAACATGGTGCCAAATTTCGTCTATGCGTTATTTGTTGGTGCACTATTCTCAACACTATTTAGCGAGAGCAAACCTGCCAAGATTGCGATGGTCGAAGTGGCACGTTTAAGCTCAATTGCCCTAAGTGTCTTCTTATCTATGGCATTGCTTGAAATCAAACTTTGGCAGCTGTTTGATATGGCGTTGTCGCTGGTGGTTATCCTAACGATTCAAACATTGTTTACTATTGTGTTTGTTACGTCCGTTACCTATAAGCTACTCGGTAAAAATTATGATGCCGCGGTGATGGCAAGTGGTCATGCGGGCTTTGGTTTGGGTGCGACACCGACAGCCATGCTCAATATGAATGGTATCACGGGTTACTACGGCCCATCGCCACAAGCGTATTTTATCGTGCCGTTAATTGGTGCGTTCTTTATCGATCTCTCAAACCTAATCGTTATAGAGACATTCTTACATTTCATGTCTTGATGGATCTTCCCCATCAAAGGGGATTACCAAAGTTCAGTACTTTGACTTTAAAATTTACTCAAGACATCAAAAACTATATTCAGAAGAGGAGTGACGGTTTGAAAGGTGTAATTTCAATTCAGTCTCATGTGGTCTTTGGCCATGCTGGCAATAGCTCTGCCGTTTTTCCTATGCAACGTATGGGACTCGAAGTATGGCCTATCCATACGGTACAATTTTCCAACCACACACAATATCAACAAGGTTGGAC
>NZ_JBFROH010000116.1:0-367 GCF_041471425.1 Vibrio sp. 10N.261.52.C2
CACTGCGGAGTGGTAGTTCAGTTGGTTAGAATACCGGCCTGTCACGCCGGGGGTCGCGGGTTCGAGTCCCGTCCACTCCGCCACTTATTCGATAACCTCGCCTAGTGCGAGGTTTTTTCGAATCTGAAGTAATGAAAGTTTTAGGGGTGTAGCTCCAATTGGCAGAGCAGCGGATTCCAAATCCGCGTGTTGGGAGTTCGAATCTCTCCACCCCTGCCATATGCGAAGCCTCAGCAGAAATGCTGAGGCTTTTTTGCATCTATTGCTTCTACGAAGCAATGTCGTGAGCTGGAATGCCAGCCCGGTCGAATATCCGGAGTGCCGGCTCAGTCCACCCCTGTCATATTTAATACCAATCCGGAAAATT
>NZ_JBFROH010000117.1:0-204 GCF_041471425.1 Vibrio sp. 10N.261.52.C2
TTTGAACACTTGTCAGCGACGACAAGTATTCCACTGCGGAGTGGTAGTTCAGTTGGTTAGAATACCGGCCTGTCACGCCGGGGGTCGCGGGTTCGAGTCCCGTCCACTCCGCCACTTATTAGAGAAGCCCTGCTAGAAATAGCAGGGCTTTTTTACATTTGAAGAAAAGTGTTTTGCTTATAGGTTATACCAATTAAAGTAAAA
>NZ_JBFROH010000118.1:0-296 GCF_041471425.1 Vibrio sp. 10N.261.52.C2
CAACAATGAATGGTCATCTAATGAAAGAAACACATTCTAAATAATGGTGCGGTCGGAGAGACTTGAACTCTCACACCTCTCGGCGCCAGAACCTAAATCTGGTGCGTCTACCAATTCCGCCACGACCGCAGCAAATCTTTATAGTCATATCGAATATTGGTGCTTCAATAAGACGTTGTATAAGTGGTGGCTACTGCGGGATTTGAACCTGCGACCCCATCATTATGAGTGATGTGCTCTAACCAACTGAGCTAAGTAGCCATAATAAATCTAATAGATTCACTATTTGTTCTCTA
>NZ_JBFROH010000119.1:0-297 GCF_041471425.1 Vibrio sp. 10N.261.52.C2
TTTTACTTTAATTGGTATTAAATACAAAAAAGGGAAGAGCACGTCAGTGCCCTTCCCCTTTTATTTATGTATATCGCAGATAAGAAAAAAGCCCGCTGATTTCTCAGCGGGCTTTCTAATGGTGGTGGAGGGATAGGGATTTGAACCCTAGAACCGCTATTAACGGTTGCCGGTTTTCAAGACCGGTGCTTTCGACCACTCAGCCATCCCTCCAAAAAATTGTCATCAACAGATTAGTACACTGTAGATGTTGTTACATGTATACACAGGTAACGATATTTAAAGCCTGGCGATGTC
>NZ_JBFROH010000120.1:0-1316 GCF_041471425.1 Vibrio sp. 10N.261.52.C2
ACTTAAACAGGAACGACAGACCGTTAAATAAGTTAAATTTATATTTATTTAATGTAAATACACGGATTGTTTATGTAAAATAACGTTTAAAATCATTCACCAGAGGTTCCCATGAGGTTCGCCATTCATTCGTTCGATAAATTTGAATACAAAGGCATAGCCTATAAGGCTCCAGCTTCTGATGTTAGTATTCTGGAGAAATTAATGGCTTCTTCTCCGGATTTTGTCGAAAAAAATGAACTATTAGAAGCTGGGTGGGGAGATACGGGAGTATTACGAGACTCATCCTTACCTGTAGCTATTTCGAGATTAAGAAAACTACTCGAAAATACTGATATAGAAATACGAAATATTAGAGGTAAAGGTTATAGTATTCGATTTTTCGATGAAGGGGAGATGTCTAGTGAAAGTAGTTCTGGGAATATCAATGAAACCTCTTTTTTTTATATATTTAGCACCCTCACCTTTTCATTATTACTGAGGGCATTTGTTATGATGACTGTTATCTATATTCTATCTTTTTTTCACTCATCATATGTCGATGTGGACTGTCTCTTTATTGAAAATGAATTAAAATGCCAAAGGTTTAATTCAATTAGTTCTTCGTTTAGGGTAATTAATTAACATGCGATTCAAAATTTTTGATTATACTATAATGCTAGTTATATTTTTTTCTTTAATGACCCTTATCGTTGGGTTTATAAACTCACTAGGGTGTGACTATAAAGTAACAGTCACGAGTGATATGAAAGTTTCACATAGCCTGTGCAGAAATGGGATTGTAAACACAATTCATAACCTAAAATACAAAAACAACACCGTAGAAGTATGGCATGTCGATAGTATACAGTTAAAGATAGGAAATCAGATCATTCTAATTAATTATAATAGGAAAATGGTTTTTCAGTCTGACTCTTTAAAAAATAAAAAAACAAAAAGCACCATTTTATTCCATCTCATAAAAGCAAGGCGATTGATGTTTTTTAAGGTTTATTACAATGAAGAAAAGCTGTATTTAGTTATGAAAAGTCCAATAAAGCAGGTTTTAACTGTAGAATTTAAAGGACAACGCCTTTCATACATATAGCTATATAAATAGTAGATTTAATCATACTTTAGGTCGTGCTATGTAAATAACTATCTTTGACTCACAGGGCAAGATCATGAAAAACCCATATGGAATAAGGGGTAGCGTGAAGTGATGTTTCCACTAATTTGTACACTGAAGTCACAACAAATTCAATACATTCAAGATCGATTTGATGATCAGATTTAGGTGTGATCATATACTGTTTTTTAACAGCAGATATTTAGCC